>JAHIVP010000032.1 GCA_018816335.1 Nanobdellota archaeon
GTTTCCTTATAAAAAGGGGGGGCGGGCTAGGGTTGATAAAAAAGTTAAGAGTTGATAAGAAGTTTTTATTTTTTGAATAATTTTCTTAATAATCTTGATAATCTTTTTGGAGCTGTTGAGTCAACTATTTTTTCTATATTATATGCATTAGTCCATTGAAAATTAAGTGTGTCATCTTTTGCCCATCTTGCAGCTGTTTTTAATGTTTGTCTTCTTGAGTTTAGAGAAGGGTCCCATCTAAAGATATAGATTTCATCTTCAATTGGTATTGTGTATTGATATTCTTGAGTCATAGTAATAATTTATAAATCATGTTTGTTTTTAATTGTTATGGATAGTCAAAAGAGGACAATTGTGAAAACCCTGACGTGGAGAGTTGTGGCAACTGTAGTTGTTATTTTTGTTACGTATTATTATACAGATAGTTGGGGTATTGCTTTGACTGCTGGATTTGCTTCTGCTGTTATTAAGACTGTTTTATATTATATTCATGAGAGGTTGTGGAATAAGAGTAATTATGGAAGAGAATTAAAAAAGGTGAGGTGATTTTATATCCTATAAATCTTAATTACAATCCTACATAAAACCCACCCTCCCTCCCTTTTATAGGATTGTAATTAATTCACCATCCTAAATTGGGAAATAGAGAATAAAATTAATAATAAAAAAACATGGAACAATATATATTTTTATTTGTGTTAGCATTTATTTGGATTTTAATAGCTTCTATTTGTGATTTGAAAAAGAGAGAGGTTCCGAATTGGATTAATTTTAGTTTGCCTGTTTTTGCTTTGGGATATAGAGCTGTGTATTCTGTTTTTGTTTCTAGTTATGATTTTATTTTAATTGGAGTAATTGGGTATCTTGCTTTTATTGTGTTTGGTTATTTATTATATTATGGAAGGGTTTTTGCTGGAGGAGATGCAAAGTTGATGATGGGGTTAGGAGCTGTTCTTCCTTTTGGAATGAGTTTTTGGACTAATTTTAGTGTGTTTTTTACTTTTATGTTATTGTTTTTTATTGTAGGAGCTGCTTATGGTTTATTGTATAGTTTTGTTTTAACTATTTTTAATTTTTCTAAATTTAAATCTGAATTTAAGAAGCAGTATATTAAAAATAAGAAATTTATCATTGGAAGTTTTTTAGGAGTTGTTTTTTTAGTTGCTGCTTTGATGACTGGTTTTGCTGTGTTGTTGTATTTAGGAGTTGTTGTTGTTTTGCTTCCTCTTTTGTATATTTATGGAAAGTCTCTTGAAGAGGTTTCTATGGTGAAGAATGTTTCTCCTGAAGATTTAACAGAAGGTGATTGGTTGTATGAAGATGTTAAAGTTAAGGGAAAAGTAATCAAAGCAAATTGGGATGGTTTGGAAAAAGAAGATATTGAGATGTTGAAGAAAGCTAAGAAAAATGTTTTAGTTAAGTATGGTATTCCTTTTGTTCCTGTTTTCTTTTTTGCTTTTGTAATTTATGTTTATTTGTTTTATACTGATTTTTCTATAATTGATTTTTTTCTTAGGTTGAAGATGGGTGTGTAAATTTTAAAAACAAGAGTTTACTGTAAATATGATGATAAAAAAGGGACAAATAACATTTTTTGTTGTTATGGCTATTTTGTTAATTGTGGGGATAATTATAATTTTTTTTATAAAGTCTGGAAGTTTTAGTGTTGATAAAGCTGTTAATTCACAGGTTTCTGAAATTGATGAAGCTATACAAGGTTGTACTGAATCAGCTCTTTTATCTGGAGCAAGATTAGTAGGTTTACAAGGAGGTTTTGCAATTGTTCCTGGTTTGAATTTAACATTGAATAGTTCAAATATGGGTTATGGTTTTTATGAAGGAGATATTTTGTTACCCTCTTTAACAAGAATTGAAAATGAGATAGCTTCATATATTGATCTTATGTTGCCTTTTTGTTTAGAATCAAGTGATTTTTCTAATTTTGAATTAAGTGAAAAATTTTCTAGTTCAGTTGTTAGTATTGATGATAATATAGTTATTGCTTATTCTGATTTTTTTGTTTTTATTGTAAAAGAAGATGAAACTTTTTTGATTGATAAAACATATGAAGTAGAAATTGATTTACAGTTGAAGAAGATACATGAAGTTGCTAGTGAAATTGTTTCAAAAGAAAAAGCAGATCCAGATTTTATTGATTTAGATTATTTAACTAGTTCTGAGTTTGATATTGATATTATTCCTTATTCTGATGATATTATTATTTATTCAATTGTTGATAGAAATTCTGAATTAAATGGTGTTCCTTATGTGTTTAGATTTGGAAATAAAATAAGATGAAAAAATTATTGAGTTTTGTATTTATGTTGTTGGTTTTAGTTGGTTGTGCAAGTGCTACTTTAGAAGGAGCAATTGTTGGTTTTGGAAAAGATATGGGTATGACTGTTCTTAGTCAGCAGAGTCCAGAGCTTGGGAGAGTGATTAGTTTTGCAATGAATCCTCAAGGAGCTGTTACTAGTGAGATGATGGGTTTTGTAAATCAGGTTTCTCCTGAAGCTGGTCAGCTATTAAGTATTGGAATGGATCCTCAAGGAGAAGCATTGAGTATTGCAAAGAAAAAGATAATGACTGAAATTCGTAAAGATTTAAAACCTGATGACCAGAGAATTTTAGATAATGTTGAAAAAGTAGCTCCTTATATTGAGAAGACATTTGAAGAAAATCCAGAAGCTCCTGTTGAAGAACAGAAAGGGAAGATTGAGATTGATGAGAAAGGAGAGATGATTGTTAAGGATCCTAAAGGAGAAGTTTATTCTAAGATTCCTAAAGGATATACTGTTGAAGAAGAAGAAGGAAAGTTGAAATTAAGAAATAGAGATTCTGATTCTGAACAAGTTGTTGAGATTAGAGGTTATAAATTTAAACTTCCTAGAGGTTCTGAAGTTTCTTTTTCAGAAGAAGAAGGTGTTCAGACAATTGATTTGAAAGGTGTTGGAGATGTTGTTATTGGAGATAAAGAGATTAATAGTATTAGAGATGGAACTATTAGATTAAATCAAGAAAATCTGATTGAATTTGCAGAGTTTACTTCTGATAGAGGAGGAGAATATGTTTTTGAACATAATGAAAAAAGTTTTAAGTTTAATGCAAAAGAAGGAGGAAAAGTTTTGTTTGATCCTAAAGAGAAAAAAGTTGAGGGAGAAAATACAGAAATAGAATATGAAGGTAAGAAAATAGAATCAGAATCTTTTCAAGGATTTTTAGGAGATGATGGAAATTTAGAAAGAATTGAATTAATTGGAGATAGTGTTTATACTGATTCAAATGGAAATGTTATTAATTCTAAAGAAAAGACATCATTATTTTTAGATGGAACAGATATAAAAGATTTTGAAGGGAATGCAGTTTCTATACAAGAAAATGAAGAAGGAATTCAGATAAATGGAAAAGGAAAAGTTAATATTGTTAGTAAGGAAGGTTTAGTTTATGAAGGATTAGGAGAAAAGACTTATGTTGAATTTAAAACATGGAAAAAAGATTTTGATATTTCTGGGGGAGATGCTTCACTAACAAATGGAAAGCACTTTGTTTTAATAAAAAATGGAAAACCTTTATTGAGTTCTAAAAATTTAAAAGGACTTGAATTTGCTGAGGATTTTTCATTTTCTTATACAGATGGTGATAAGAAAATAAGAGCTAGTCTTTTTGAAACTGCTGGACATTTAGAAATTATTTCTTATGTAGATGGTAAAAAAAATAGAGTTAATCTTGTTCCTTTAGATAATTATGATAATCCTCCTTCTAGAGAGGTTATGATACAAAAAAATATAGAAGAGGCTAAATCTGCTTTGAAGTTATTGAAAAATAGTGGTGGCTCAAAAGATAAAATTGATGGTTTAGAGTTAGCAATTGTTTCTGCTGAAAATATGCAAGATGAGAGTAATTATGATGCTGCTATAAATAGGTTGGGAAAATATTTAGAGACTGAAAGAGACCCAGAATCTAAGGCTTTAGCTGAGTATAGTCTTGCTGAGGCTTATGCTGTTAAAGCTAAGGCTGCTGTTTCTGTGCCTATTGCTGGATTAGTAAAATTGAAGATATATGATACTACAACAGAATTTCCGATTTGGGAAGATATGTATTTTAAAACTGAATTAGTTGGTGGAAAAGAAGTTGTTGTTGGTTATTCTAGAGATGGGAAAAATTATGTTTCTTTAACTGAAGCAAGAGATTCTGGATCAGTTACTAGAAAAGAATTTATAACAAGTTTATTGAGACAAGGAGGGGATATAGAAGTGTTAAAAACTCGTGGTGGAAAATATGATTCAGAACTTTCTGGACCTTTTATTAGTGATTGGCAACAGTATGATGCAATGATGAGGAATTATGATAAATCAAAAGAATTATTTTCTAGTGTTCGAAAGTATGCTTCTGATAACAATAATGTGAAATTATTTGAAGAGACAACTATGAGTCTGGCTTTATTAGAAGGAGAGTCTGGGGATGTTGAGAAGCAAATTTGGTATTATAGAGATATGGGAAATTCTGGGGTTTCTACTGAATTGAAAACTCGGGGATATATGGCTGCTGCTGTTGTAGAAAGACAGAGAGGAAATATTGTTCAATCATTAAGAGATTTGGAAAATGCTAGAAGGTTTGCTCCTGATGATGATAATTTAGAAAAACTTTATATAGAGACATTTTCAAAAACTGCAGATACTGTTAGTTTTGGTTTGATGAGACAAGAGTATGATCAGTTTAAGATGTATAATGCTAAGATGGAGAGTAAAGGATTTTTTAGTCTTAATTCTTTTGTTTATGGAGGTGCTGGAGAGGATAGTAAATTGAATGTTAAGTTAGAGGGTAATTCTTATGAGATTAATGAACAGCAATCTGGAATATTAGCTTTGAAGTCTTTGGCTAGGAAAGGTACAAACTTGGATGAATATGTTAATGCTCCTATGGATGAACAAAAGAGATTTATGATTTCAGAGGCTATGGGTTTAAAATATATTGATGATGATGAGATAGCTGAAGCTTATGTAGATATAAAAGGTAAAAGTATTGTAGGTGTGAGTCAGAGTGATAGAGAGAAGTTTATTAGAGAGTGGAAAGGAGGAAAAGAGGGGGTTTTATATGCTAATGATGATGGAATATCAAGACATTTTTTAAGGTCTGTAGATATTTCTCTTGGGAATCATGATATTGCTTTGTTAGTTGCTAATGGAAATGCTGCTAAAGCTAAAAATATTTTAGAAAAATATAATCCTGGTTTATCTGTTGATGATATTGATTCTGATTTTTGGTTTAAAAATGGTAAAAATTATGTTAATCCAGAAGATTTGGAAAATAAATGGTATGATACTTTGATGAAGGAAGTTAATGCTGTTAATGCTGGATTGATATTAGTTCCGATGTCAACTGTTACAATTGCGGGCAAGACTATGACTGTTGCTGGACAGGTTGGAAGAGGATTAAAAAATGTTCGTGGGATTTCTGGGGTAATTGAAGGTGGAAGTGCAATTAAAGCTTCTATTGGTTCTGCTAGGTCTATTGCTTGGATGAGTGAGAAGATGCCTACTTTGAGTAAGGTTGGAGCTTTTGTTTTTGAAGAGGTGGGGGAGGAGGGGTTGGCAATTGTGACTGGTTCAAATGCTTTAGGAATTGTTTCTGCTCATGCTAGAGTTTTTGATATTGGAGAGGCTATTGCTAAAAAATCTGTTAAGCCGATTGGAAGTAGAGTTTTAATAACAGAAACAGGAGAGGCAATTCATGGACTTGAGTTTAAAGATAAAACACAAATGGCTGAATTTCTTATAGAAGCAAGAAAAAATAATGATATTGTTGAACTTACTGATGTTGGTGAAAATATTTTTGCTAGTAAAAGAAATAGTGATGTGCTTATTCCTTATGTTAAAGGAGATATTCCTACTTCAATTGGAGTTAGGCAGATTAAAATTATTGATGATTTACCCCCTCAAGAATTGTTTGAATTATCAGAAGGACAGTTAGATCATATGGCTGGTGGGATGGGATTTGTTTCTGATGAAGCAGCTCGAAGAGCTGCGGAGTATAGAGATATTGGTTTGAGAAATCAAATAAGAAGATATGCTGATCAATATCAATCAGCTATTAGTGCTTCTGATGTTTCACTTAATGGTAAGGTTGAAGCTGCTAAAACATTATTAACTGCAAAAGGAGTCAAGTTTAAAGTTGAAGGTAATAAAATTATAATTTCTACAGATAGTGTTAATACTCCTTATAATAGATTTGCAAAGTATTTGGATGAGAAGTTAGGTGTGAAGACTGTTGTTGATGTTGAAAAAATTGCTGGAGAACCAAGTCTTGGAGGGTCTTATTCTTCATCAACAAAAACAATTCATCTTGCAGATATTAAAGATGATAATATGATAGATGCAGTTAGATCAATAGCTGACGAGGTTCCTTCTTTAAGACATGAGGTTTTACATGCTTATATTGATGATATTTCTCAGCAAGGTGTTGATCATGCTTTTAGTTTTAGTTTTCATCCAAAAGGAAAAGGTAAAATATTAGAAGAAGCTGCTGTGTCAAGAGGAGTAACTTCTGAATATTTTAGAGATAGTGGGGGTTATTTTGCTGGGCATGAAATGGTTGGTCAGTTGTACAGTGCTACTCAAGAAGGTACAAAGATGTTGAGGGCTCAGAGAGTTTTAGAGAGATATCTTGCTGAAAAAGCAGCAGGAGAGTTAAGTGATAGTACTATTAGAGCTACAGCAAGAGAATTAGGAGTTTTAGAAAAATCAGGGAGAAGGTTAACTAATTATTTAGATGAAGTTGAGATTCAGTCTAGGGGAGCTGTGATGTTTATTGATCAGGCAAGAGATATAGTTGATAAAGTAAAAACCACTGATTTATATGTTTCTGGAAAATATATGGCTTTAGATGTTCCTAGAAAATATATGGCTTTAGATGTTCCTAGTGGGGGGGTATATGTTAACCCTGGAAATTATAAATCTGCTAGAGGAGTAGATTATGAATTTATTAAGGTCCATGTGCCAGAATCAGAAAAATTTCCTTATGGGACTTTTGATGTTCAGGTTTCTGATCCTATTTTAGTTGGTAAGATTAGAGCTGGAACATTAACTAAAGAGGAGTTTATTGGAGTATTAGAAGGTGGGATTAAGGAAAGGATGGATACTCTTTACAAAGTTGCTGGTGAGCATTATAAAATTGTTGATGGAACAAGACCTCATGTTGAGCAATTAGGTGTTGCAATTAAGGGTTTTGATAGTGGTGGAGGAACAGGACATATTGAAGATGCTGTTGAACAAATGAAAGCTATAAACTCGAATCTAAAGGCAGATAATTTTTGGAGACTGGTTAAAGAAGGTTTGCCTGAGAAATATGCTGCTCAGTTGTCTGGAAGAGGAATTGGTTTAACTCAAAATTTCAAATCTCTTCCTGATTATGTATCTAGTGATTATGGTGTTGTTCGGACTGTTGAGGGTGGGAGTGGGGATGGGGGTGGGGTGGCTGCTTCTATTGTAGCTCCGAATCCTGTTTTGTCTGGACAATATTCTTCAAGTTTTAGTAGAGCACTGAAAGGTGATTTAAACTCTGTATCTGAACATACAGTGTTGTTTGAACATAGAATAGATTTAGAAGGACAAAATTCAGTTATAAGATTTACAAGAGGTAAAGATACAGATGCAGTAGGAGTTACAGATGATTATGGTGTTTTACATACTTTTAATAGACATGTTTTAGTTGATCCTGGAAATAGTAGAGTATCAAGAGGACATGAAGCTGGTTTGTTTTTAGAAAAAGTTCTTGATCCTAATAATCCTGGACAGGATATTTTTGTTGTTATGAATCGAGAAGATATTGCAGATAAAATATCTGCTGCTATTGAATCAAAAGCTATAAACCCAGAGAGGAGTACAGGTACAATTAAAATTATCGAACATGAAAATACAAGAGTTGTCTTAGAGAAAGTTGGAGAAGGAGAATTTGTTTTTGTTGCCGCATACCCCATTAATAATCCATATAAGGGACAGGGGTTATCAGAGAGTAAATGGGATAAAATAAGATTAGGTAGTTATGAAGATCCTGTTGAAGTGATTGTTGAGGGTGTTAAAAGAATTCAAGTTATTCCAAAATTTATTCTAGTATTGATCCAATCACATAAAAATCTGATACAAATCTTTTTGGTAGTTGTGAAGTAGTATCAGTAGTGTGGGTTATTAGTTCAAGACTTTCTGAAGTATTGAATGGATTGTTAACAACCATAACTACAAATTCTCTTTTTCTTTGTAATTCTTTTTGAATATCAAAAATAGTTGAATATTTGTTTAAAGGATTTATTATAGCAAATCCATTTTTTCTGAATTGTGCTAGTTCTTCAGGTGTTATGAAATCTTCTTTTTCTGGTTCTGCAGGATCTTTTTCATAAGCTCTTCCACAAGATATAGCTGCAATTTGAACATCTCTTGTTGCTCCTATATGTTTTTCTTTTCTTTGTTTATATGATTCTGGACTAAAAACTTTAAATCTTTTATCTCCAAATTGACAGTGAATGATAGAACAATTTCCTCCAAATACATCATCTATACCAACTATTTGAACTGGCAAACGATATTTTCCTGCATATATAGGATGTACTCTTGTTTCTCCTGATGAATCTCTAGTAGCTTGGAATCTAACAAAAGGGTTTTGTGATCTTATTTCAGTTCCGCCTTTATCAGCTTTTGCTTTTTCTGAATGCATAACAGGACCTACATAATCTTGTTCATTATCTGATCCAATATTATAGAGACTATATTCAAGTTCATTTTCTGTATTTGGTGTTTCTGTACTCATTTTTTTATTAACTTCTTTGTATTTTTAAATCTTTCCTTTTAATAACTTTATAGTAGTTACATTATAGAAATCAAGGAATTCTCCTAGGAAATTCAGGAAGTGAAGAGAATTTTTCTTCAGGTGTTTTCTTAATTCTAGGTTGATGAGGTTTTGTTTTGAGTTTTTCTTGGAGTTGTTTGAGTTGTTTTTCATCTGCTTTTTTTCTTTCTGAATTAAGGTCTTCGTTGTCATAAATTGGGAGGATGTTTATTATTGAGTGTCCCATAAATGTTGATGGTTGAATTTGTATATCTTTTGGTTTGAGTTTTGTTTTTAATTTTTTAGCTATTTTCTTTGCAAGTGTGAATGCTTGGTTAGGAATTTTCTCAACTGTTGTGTGTTGTCTAGGAATGATAATTGAGTGTCCTTGTGAAATTGGGTTTATTTCTAATGAAGCTATTGCTTGTTTGTTTTCATCTAGCTTGTATGTTGGAATTTTTCCTTGAATAATTGAGCAAAATACACACTGGGTTGGTTCTTTATCAAGTTGTTGTGATTCTTTTGATTTAACTAGATTATTTTTAACTAAGAATTCTTCTAATTGTTTTATTGACATAGATTCTATTTCTTTTTTTGCTGCTTCTTTTTGCTCAGGTGGAAATTTTTCTATTTGAGTTAATAATTGTTTTTTTATTTCTTGAGCTTCTTGTTCTGATAGTGCCATGATAATATCTAGGATAAATAGTTTAATAAGTTTGTGTTGAAATAATGTATCTAAGAAATACTTTTATTTTTATTCATTTTCTTGATGTGATTTCATAACCCTCCTCCATCCCCCAACCCCCCCTCCCAGATGAAAATAAATTAATGAAATCACATCTATAAATGAAGCTGTTATTTTCTTTCGATGGTTTTATAAAATTGAAAATTATGTTTTACTATGATTAATAATAAATCTTTGATTGTGATGTTGTTGGGTTTTGTTAGTTATAGTATTGGAGCTATACTTTTGGCTAATCAGAAGTTTGTGTTTTTGTCTCCTGGAA
>JAHIVP010000033.1 GCA_018816335.1 Nanobdellota archaeon
ATTGTTTTGAGAATTTTTGGAATAGATCTGCTTTGTCTGGTTTTTCTGAAGATGAAGTTGCAAAAATTATATCATAGATTCCTTTTAGGTTTGCAGCTTCTAGAATTTGGTGAATGTGTTCTTTTGTGTTTGTTGTTATTAGGGCAAGAGTAAATTTATCTTTTAATTTTATTAAAGTTTTAGCTATGTTTTTGAATACAGTCTCTTGATTGAATTTTATATAATTTATGACATCTTGTTGATACCAATCACGAGCTTGTTTTGTTCTTTGCTTATCTGAGGCATTAGGCATAATTCTTTTCATGATTTCATTTACACCTTTGAAGTAATCTTTTTTTCCAATCCAATGTTTAAGAGAAGGATCTTTTAGAAGCATTATTGCTCTTTTGAACCATAATTTGTGAGGTTTGATGAATGCTTGGTGTTTTATTAGAAATCCGTCGATGTTTGTTGCTAGTATTGGTTTCTCTACCATTATACTATGGTAAATATTTTAAACTATATAATTCTTGTGAGGTTATGGAATTTGTCTTTTTGGGATTATCCCTCCCGACCCACCCTAAAACTCCTTCGGAATTTGTTATATTGTGAATCCCAAAAAGTTTAATATAAAAATGAACTTTCAAAACGAAAAAAAGCAAACATTAGAAAAGAAAGATAAATCAACTATTGGAGAGATTGATAAGAAAATTGTTGGATTATGTGATAAGATTAATTCTTTAGATGATTATTATACAACTTCGAGTTGTGCTGGAAGGGTTAAGTTGGTTAGGGAGACTGGAAAGAAAGAACCTGATTTGTTTGTTTGGGTTAGTCATGAGGTGATTAGTTTTGATGAGTTGAAGGGGGAGTTGGATAGAATTTTGAATGAACAATCTCCTTCTGAAAATTTGGTTCAATATGATAATTCCCTTTCACAAAAACAATCTCCTACAATAAACCCGCCCTCCCACCCTTTATTAGGAGATTGTTATTCCTCCACCAAATTAATAAATAAATCTTCTGTTAATTCCAATAAGAAAATTTATTTCAAACAAGAACCATGTATACTTCATGTTGCTTGTAAGAATTTTGATTCAGCAATGGATTTGTTGAAGAAGGCTCAGTTATCTGGTTGGAAAAGAAGTGGTTTGATAGACAATGGGAAGTTTGTTTTAGAGCTTTTGTCTACGGAAAAAATGGAATTGCCAATTATAAAAGATGGAAAGATTTTAGTTGATGATGATTATTTGAAGTTGATTGTTGATGAGGCTAATGATAGGGTGGGGAGGGTGTGGGGGAAGATTCAGAGGTTGGAAACATTAATAAGTAGGATTTCTAGTTAAATTCATGGTAAAAATTGTTAATGGAAGAAAGAAATATGGGCCTCTTGATTTAGTAGCTCCTGTAGTTTATCATGCTTTGAATGAATGTTATCATATGTCTTATAATGGAACTGATAAATTAAAAGGATTAGATAAAGGAGTTGTTCTTTTTCCTAATCATCAGAGTGGGATGGATATTATTGTTGAAGGAGTTTTAGTAAATAGATTTTTAGGTAGAGATGGATATTATTTGATGAAAAAATCTCTTCCAAGATGGTTAGAAATTATTGGTGGAATTCCTACTACTCGAGGAGAAGGAGGAGTATCAGCTGTTAGAAATGCATATTCTAGAACTCAAGAAGCTTTAAGAGAAGGGAATGTTGTTGTGACTCATATTCAAAAAACAAGAAGTGTTGGGGAATTTGATGTTTCAAGCGCTGGATCTCAATTGAGAAAATTTCTTAGAATTCAAGGAGAATTAGGAGTTGAAGTTCCTTTTGTACCTTTGGAGATTGAGTATGAGGGATTTAGTTTGGGGTCTGAAATATCTGTAAATGTTAGAGATCCAATTGTTACAGAGAATCTTGTAGATTTAGAAGCTCATTTGAGAAGTGAAGTTGGAGTTTTTGTTTGATTAGTTAGCTTTAAAAAGAATTTTTAATTCTTAATTAAAAGAGGAATAAATATGTTTGTACAAAATTTTATAGAACATTTTACGTATGTTGCTATTGTGTTAAGTCAGACAATTAATTCTGTTGGGATTCCGCTTCCTGAGGAAAGTGTTTTGCTGATTACAGGTTATTTAACTGCGACTGGTTTGCTTAAGATTTTTCCTGCTTTGTTTTTTTCTATTTTAGCTGTTTTTCTTGGAGATAATGTTGGTTATTGGACAGGAAGAGTAGTTGGATGTTATGTTATGCCAAAAGCTGAGAAGAAGATGGGGATGGGGGGATTTGTTAAGTGGCTTCAAAGATATATGGCAAATCATGAAGGTAAGACTGTTTTCTTTTCTAGGTTTGTTCCTGCGTTGAGAATGTATGTTCCGTTAACTGCTGGATGTATGAAAATGAAGTATTGGAAGTTTTTTATTTTAGAATTAATTGGAGCATTGATTTGGGTTCCTTTTATATTTTGGTTAGGGTATCATTTTTCTGATAATATTTCTTATTGGTTAGAAGGATTTGGATTATGGAGACATATTTTAGCTATTGGTTTGATACTTATTGTTTTGCCTATTGTTGTTTTTATACTTTTTAATAAATATTGGAAGAAATATTTGAGAAGGTTTATGAATAGGCATTATGATTAGTTTTTAATTGATATAATCTTTAAGGTTTTTGGTTGTTTTTTTTTGAAGTGATTTCACTAAGCCCACCACCAACCCCCTTTTTTTCCCACCCTCCCGATTAGTTGGATAAATTAAGTGAAATCCCTTTCAATTAATATTTTTATATTATATTTTGTTAGTTCACTGTTTTAATGATAAGTGTAATGTAGTATTCTAGTGCAATAAAGTATATATACAACTTTTTTCTTGTATGATTAATACTTAAAGAAATTTGTTCACAGAATTTCTAATTTCCTTTTGAAAAAGAGAGGAATTAGTATATTCAAAAAGAAATGAAAGGAGGTATGTATATATATGGTTTTAGATTTTGCAAAAGAAGCAATTGAGAACGCTGCGACTCATAGTATTAATTTTGATGAATTGAAAGCTGGGAAAGCTAACATTAAAGTTTTTGGTGTTGGAGGTGGAGGAGCTAATGCTGTGACTTGGCTTTTTAATAAAGGAGTAAATGGTGCTTCAGTTTATGCTGCAAATACAGATGCTTTGCATTTGAGTATTTCTAAAGCAGATGAGAAAATTCTTATTGGTAAGGAATTAACTCGAGGGTTAGGAGCTGGTGGTTGGCCTGCTAAAGGAAAAGAAGCTGCAAAGGAATCTGTTTCAGAGATTAAGAAAGCAGTTTCAGGAGCAGATATGGTTTTTATTGTGGCAGGAATGGGTGGTGGAACAGGAACTGGAGCTGCACCTGTTTTTGGACAAATGGCTAAAGAGTCTGGGTCAGTTGTTATTGGTATTGTATTTATGCCGTTTGACTGTGAAAAAGCAAGGATTGATAAAGCAGAGTTTGGATTGCAAGAGTTAAGAGAAGTTACTGATACAACTATTGTTATTGATAATAATAGACTTGTTGATATTGCTGGAAATTTACCTATGGAGCAGGCTTTTGCTGTTGCTAATGAATTGGTTAGTACAATGATAAAAGGAATTGTGGAAACAATTACCTTGCCTTCATTGATTAATCTTGATTATGCAGATGTGTCTTCGATTATGAAAAATGGAGATGTAGCTGTTATTGGTATAGGTGAGGCTGACACTCAAAATAGAGTAGAAGAAGCTGTTAAACAAGCTTTGACTCATCCTTTGTTAGATGTTGATTATAGAGGTGCTACAGGTGCTTTGATACACATTACAGGTGGTCCAGATATGAAGCTAGAGGAGTTTTCAGGTATTGGTCATTTAGTTACAGAATCTTTAAGTCCAGATGCTCAAGTAATTATTGGAGCTAGGATAAATAAAGAATTTGAAGGAAAAGTTAGAGTTATAACTATTATGACTGGTGTGAAGAGTCCTTATGTTTTAGGTAAGCCTAGAGAGCGTGATATGGAGACTAGTAGGCATTTAAAAAGTGAGATGTCTGACTTAGGAATAGAGTTTATGAATTAGTAATTTATTTATTTTATTTATTTTTATTTAGAAGGTGGGGGATTTTTCATTCTATAATAAACCCCCTTTTTCTTTATTATTGAGTAAAATTAATTGAATTAAATAGAAAAGTTATTGATGGAGGTTTTCTAAGTTGATTTGTTTTGTCGATGGGAAGGGGTTGGTAATAAGGGGTGGTGGGGTGGTGGGTTTTTATTTTTTAGTTAAGTTTTTATATTGTATTTCTTGGAGTTTTTTATGAGTAGAAAGAAATTAGAAATAAAAAAATTAGAATTAACAAGAATGAGAGAAAAGTTAACAAGTAGATTAACAAATCAAATGTTAGTTTCTAGAGGAGGTGATAAATTTTTTGTTCCTGAGGTGGATATTTCTTTTGTTCCTCAAGATGATGGAAGATATTCAGAACATTTAGTTGTTAAGACAACTGGTTCAAATTCTGTTTGTTATTATTTTCCTGAGAAATGTGGCTATAGAAATGTTAATGTTTTAAGAAGAGGAATTTTGAGATGTTTGAGATGTTTGGATTTTGATATTAGTATTACTTGTTTTAAATAGCTTCAACTTTTTTTGTAGGAACCATGTATTTTTCTTTCCAAGTGTTGAAGTACATTCTTGTATCAAGTCTTGGTTTAAGTCTTTGTTTTGAGTTACCAAATTCATATCCTATTGGAAAAAAAGCTTCTATAAATAAATCATCTGGAATTGTTAAGATATCTTTTACTTGGTGGTCTACAAAATCTCCTATCCAACATGTTGCTAATCCTTGTTCTGTTATTTTCAAGAGAAAGTTTTCAATTGCTGCTCCTGATTGTTGTCTTGCATATCTTGTTCCACGTTCATCATAAGCTCTAACTAGTTGAGAGTCATCTGATACAGCTACAACAACATAATGGCATTGGGATATAAAATCTTGTTGAGCAGCTTCTGCTAATAGTTGAATTTTTTCAGGGTCATCTACTAAAATAAATTTTAGGTTTGGAATGTTTCCTGCTAGAGGTGCTTTGATTGCTGCGTCTATTGCTTCTACAATTTTTTTCCAGTTAGGTTTTTTTGTAGTTTTGAATTTTCTTATACTCTTTCTTGTATCTATTGTTTTGTCTAAGTTCATGTTAGAATTAGGATATTTGTATATAAAAATGTTTTTGAAGTTGGAATTATCTACTTGTTTTCTCTAAATTTTACTTCATATAATAAACCCTCCCACCCACCCTTTATTATGAAGTAAAATTATGAATGATAACTTTTAAAAAGCATTTGAATTTAATGTATTCATGCCTCGGTAGCTCAGACTTTTCTTAAAAAATTAAGAAAGGAGCAATAGGTAGAGCAACTGACTGTTATATTGTCTACTTTTGGTAGGCTTACTGAAATCAGTAGGTCAAAGGTTCGAGTCCTTTCCGAGGCGTTCATAATCCTTTATCTAATAGTTTTGATTCTTTTCTTCTTCTTTCTAGAAATTGATAGACATTTGATTGTTTTGAACCTTTGATAAGTTTTGTTAGAGCATCTATAACTATTGGAACATCTTCAACATCTCCGAGGATTGCAACATTATTGTCTCGTAGTTTTATTTCGCAGTTTGATATGTTTTGGAGAAGTGCTAGTGTTCTTCCTTGAGTTCCTATGATTCTACTTCTGACTTCTTCCATGTTTCTTCTTTTTGAAATGTCTTTAATATCTATTATTTCAAACATATAATTTTCATCTGTTAGTAATAGTGTGTTTTCAAAATCAAAATCATATTCAATAGCAGTGATGATTTTTTCTCCAAAGTATTCAGCTTCTGCATCACCGTTTATTTTAATTGAGTCTTTTAATAGAACTATTTTTATTTTCAGTTTATTTTCTAATTTTTTCTTGTACTTTAGAATTTTTTTTGGGTTTATGTTTATTGAGAGCATTTTAATTTTAATTTTAATACCTTATATCCAACCCAAAACCCTCCCACCCTTGAAAAATTAAGGTATTAAAATTAGTTTGGTATTTAATTATCAGAGATCCTCGTCAAGTTTATCTAAAAAACCTCGTTTTCTTAACCATTGAACAGCTGTTGGGTTGTATTGAAATATTACATTTCCTTTGTCGTTGTCTAGTTCCCATGGTTCAATTAAAACTATGTATCCTTCTCTTACCCATAATTTTCTTCTCAAAGCTCCGGGAATTCTGCAGTTTCTTTCTTTTCCGTCTGTACATTTTACTAACATTCTTGCTGCTCCGTATCTTTGTAGAATTACTCCTATTAACTGATTGTTTTTTGGAGTTCTTACTCTAATTGGGCCTTCGTGTTCTGGTGCTGAAGGTTCTTTGTTTTTCTTTGATTTGTTTTTGAAGCTTTTTGGTTTCACTTTATTATGGGTGGTGGTGGAGGTTTTTAAGTTTATTGAAATTAATAATAACTTTAAATAGTATCATTATGAAGTGGTATCATGACAGATAAAGTTTTGGGGTTACATAGAAATTTTGATAGGGCTGCGAGAAAACAGTTTCCTTATTGCATTTCTCCTGTTGAAGGGAGGACGGGAGATTATAGAATTCATTTAAATGGAGCAACTCAATTTTTTCCTTCTGAAGAAAAAATAGTTGATTTTTTAGTTGATACTTTAGGAGATAATGGTAATAGAATCCGATTGCCCTATAGTTCGAATAGGGTTAGGTTTGAAGGAAAATATGGAATGGTTCTAACTAGGGCTGGAGTTGATATATGGCCAAATACTCAAACTAGGCATACATTACAACATACTTCTATATTAAGAAGATTAAGGACTGGAGTACTTGATAAACTTGGGGGAGAGGTTGTTTCTGATCCAGCAACTGCAACTATGCTTTTTAGATTTTTATCTCAAGAAAAAGGAAGGTATAATTTAAAAGATCCTGCGTTGATAGCGAGGTTTTTTTATTTTTTGAAAGATGAAAAAGAAGATTGAAGATTTTACATAAGAACTAAAGCATAAGGAACATCCTTGATTGTTTTGATACCTTCTTTACTTATTATTCCTGCTTCTAGAGCTGCTTCAATGCTTTGTTTACCTACAATATTAAATGTAGCATCTTCTTGGTTGTAATCTTTCATTATTTCTATAACTTCTTGTTTTGATTTTTCTTCACCATCATAGAATCTTGAAGCTAAATCTAGTTGTTTGTTTTCTTGTTCAAATTGCTTGTTTTTTAGTTCTGTGTCACAAATAGCAACTACAATTCTATAAGATTTATGTATTTTTACTAGCATTTTGATTATTTTGTACCATTTATAAGTAAAAATTTTTCCCCACACAATAAACCCTCCCACCCTTTATTCTGAGAAAAAATTAATTCCAACATAATTTATAGGTATTAGTGTGAGAGGTTATTTATATTTTAGGGTTATTTTTCATTTATTGATCTTTAATTAATAATTGTGGTTAGTTTAAATAGATTTTCAATTAAGTAAACTCGAGTTTTTTAGAAGTTTTTTTACAGTCCGCCCATTCGGCAAACAGTTGTATCACAATCAGGGCATTTTCCTTTTGCTATCTTTGTCCCTTTCTTTGTCTTGCTTTCTTTACCGTTTTGCATCTCGACTTTCTTCTTGCACTTTACACAATAAGCTGTTGTCATGTTTAACTTAGGATTTATGTGTTTTTAAAGGTTTTTACAAGGGGTTTGTGTGTAGAATTCTAAAATTCCCTGCTTGAGCTCCACTCATAAAATCGTTTTTGCTCTCGCCTCTAAAATTATTAATGTTTATAGAATAATTTAATCTTATTGATTTGTAAGGTTATATGTAAATTGTAAATAGATGATATTTTTGTTAAGGAGTTTTTTGTAATATGTTATTAAATCCAAAATTGATAATTGCTACTGCTAAGATTGTTTCTAGAATTAATAATAGAATTGTTATGATAAAAACCTTTTTCCAGTTTATATGTATTTTAAATCTTAGCTTTAACAGAGTGTTTTGCACCACAAGCTAGGCAGTGTTTGAATGTGAAATTTCCTTCTTTGTTTAATTCTGTGTCTGGTTTTCCACATTCTTTACATATAACAAATTCATTAATATAATCTTTTATTTTTTCTTCAATTGTTATTCTCATTATTTTTCTTTGCATAATTAATCTGTCTCCTTCTATCTTTGCAGGTGTTGCTAGGCTTTTTTGTAGTGTTCGTGCCATATGTCCTGGATCTCTTCTTAAATATTCTGCTATTTTTGTGAAATTAGAAATTATTGTTTTTGTTTTTTCTGTTGTTATTTGAGCTTGAGGAACTTTGAATCTGTCTGAGGGTGTTCCTTCTATTGGTTTGATTTCTTTGTAAGCTTTTTCTAATAATTCTTCGTATTCCATAGAATTTTATAATTTGGTTAGTTTTTAAGGATTTGGGTTTTTTAATAATCCTAGGTAATACCCACCCCCCACCCTATTAATAGGATTATTAAAAAAAGAAAATATGAAATTGAAAAATTATAATGAAGATTTATAAAGGTTGTTAATAAGAAATGGGGATGGTAAGAGCTGTGTTGTTTGATAATGATGGAACTTTGGTTGATACTAGTAGAGAATATAGACATGAGATAATTGGAAGAGCATTGGAATCTTTGGGAAAACAAGTAACTTCTGAAGAGATGGATAGATTTTGGTATGAGGGGGGTAGGACTGAAACTGTTAGAAATGTTTTTGGTGTTGATCCTGAGAAATTCTGGCCTGTTTTTATGAATATTGATAGTTGGGATTCAAGGAGACCTTATACTTTTGCTTATGATGATGTTGGGTTTCTTGACGATTTAAAAGAACAAGGAATTAAAACAGGGATTGTTACTGCAGCTCCTCCTCATATTGCTAATCCTGAAATTGATTTGGTTGGAAGAGAGAGAGTTGAAGTTGCTGTTGCTGCTCATAAGAGAAATGGTGTTAGGCATAAACCTGACCCTCATGGTTTAGAAGTTGCTATGCAAGAGCTAGGGGTTCAACCTTCTGATACTGTTTATGTTGGAAATTCTATTGATGATATGCAAACTGCTGAGAATGCGGGAGTAAGAGGAGTTATGATTAGAAGAGATTATGATAATGGTTATACTGGGCCTGCTCCTGTTATTTGTTCTTTGTTTGAGTTGCGAGGGGTTTTGAAGCTGTAATTTCTACATCTTATAAAATACCCTCCTTACTCCCAAGCCCACTCGTTGGTTGATTTTCATCGCCTTGTGAACTTGCTCGCCCCCCCTTATTTAAGATGTAAAAATAAATTGAAGTCTTCACAAACTTTAAATAATTGATTTAACTAATTCTGTTATGGACTGGAAAAATTTAGTTCTGGGTGTTGGAATATTTATTTTAGTAGTTAGTGTTGTGACATTTGGGATTGATACGTTTTATCCTGCTCCTGAATATGAAGATTTTTGTGACTTTTCTAATTTTGATGTTCCTCGGCCTGTAGGTGAGAAGGTTGAGTGTAGTGAAAGTGTTGAGATTGATCAAGCTCAGGATGATTGTTATGAAGCTGATGGAAGGCCTGTGTTTGATTATAATGCTGAAGGTTGTATTGAAGCTGTGGAATGTGATTTTTGTAATAAGGAGTATGAAGATGTGAGTAATGTTCATAGAAGAAATATATTTTTTATTGTTGTTGTTCTTGGGGTTGGTTTGGTTTTAGTTGGGGCTTTTGTTTTCAAGGTTGATTCTGTTTCAGCAGGAGTGATGGCTGGTGGTGTAGGCAGTATTTTTTATGGGGTGACACAGGGGTGGGGGGCTTTGGGTAAGGAGATAAGGTTTTTTACTCTGCTTATTATTTTGGGTTTGTTTATTTGGATTGGTTATCGGTTGGGGAATCAAAAAAAGAGTAAGAGTTTTTTTGGTAGGTTTAGGAAGTGAATATATACTTTTCAGGACAATAATTAATTTAAAGGGATAATACAATTGCTAACTATGAGTTTGCTTCATGCTGTAAGAGATAAAATAAGGGTTTTTTTGCCTAGAGTTCCAGTTGAGAGGGTAGATTTAGGAAAAGTTGAATTTGTTCAGGGAGATGAAGAAGGAACTAATTGTTCTAGAGTTATTGATGAAGTGTTTTTTAGAAAAACAGGTCGAATGTGGAATGATGTTAGTGTTCTTGAGTTAGAGGGAGCTGATTGTTATGCTGGAAAATATTTGTCTACTGCTTTTGGTGGTGTTGATTATACTGCTATATGTGATTTGTCAAAATCTGGGTTTAAGCCAGAACATTTCGGAGGAGTTAGAGTAATTAATGGAGATACTCAGGGAAAACTTCCTTTAGGTGATGAAGCTAAGTTTGATAGAGTAATAGCTTATCCTTTTACCCCTGAAACGGTAGGAGAAGTTGCTAGTCATCTTAAGCCAGATGGAAGATTTGTTTTAAGAGGAAGTGATTTTATGTATGGTCAATTATTTTTAGAAAAACAAGCTGAGGCATTTTTTGATCAATTTGTGCCTGAGAAAGAATATAGAATTCGGATGGGCTCAAACCCACGAGGATATTGGGAGAGAAATTGGGATACAAGTGTTTTTTTAGTTAGTAAGAAAAGACAAAAAGACTAAACACCTAGAAATCTTATTTTTCCTGGTTTAGGTTCGTAAGCTACACCTTGTTCGAGGAGGTTTTGAATTTCTTTGTTGATTGAGTCTGCTGGAAAGTCTTTGAGGTCCATTATAAGTTGTTCTGTGTCAATTCCTTCTTTTCCTTCTGCTTCTGCTGATTTTATTTTTTCTATAATTTGATCTTTTAATTGTTTGACTTGATCTTGTTGTAGCTGAGGTGTTTGTGGTTGTGAAGCTTGTGCTTTTTCAACTTCTAGTTTTCTTATTAAGAGGTATTTTGGTTCTGCTTGTTTAATTATTTCTGGATTTATGTAAAGTTCATTGTTGTAGAATCTAAGTGTTCCGATTACTAAAATTGTTTGTCCTTGTGTTAGGTTTTCAAATTTTGATATATCATCTCCAAATAGTTTGATTCTTATTTGTCCTGATGCGTCGTCAAGAGTTAGTGTTCCGAATTTTCTGTCTTCTGTTTCTGATATGAATTTATCTATTACATTTGCTATTATATTTACTCTAACAACTTCTTTTCCATTTAAATCTAGTTTTGAGAATCTTTCTCCATCCATAATTGGATTTCCTCTTGTTAAATCTCCTATTTTGTATTTGAATGCTATATTTCTTTTCATAGGTGTAGATGAGGGATATTGTGTTGATTGTTGAGGTGTTTGACTAGGTGTTTGTTGGATTGTGGTTTGAGAATTTTTTTCTTGGCTAGCTGGCTCAGGAGTTGGTTGTGGATCTGGTTTTGGTGTTGGTGTAGGTTCTGGAGTAGGAGCTGGATTAGGTTGGGGGGTTGGGGTTGGCTCTGTTGGAAGTGAGGTTTCTTGGAAAATTGGGTTTTCTGAAGTCGAAGAAGGAGTTGGGGTTGGTGGGGTGGCTGGTTTTTCTATTATTTCTACTTCTTTTTCTTTTATTTCTTCTGGTTCCATTTTTGTTTTAAGTTTGTTTGTTTTTATAAAGATAATTGTGATATAGTTTATATCTTTAAAGTTCAAGTCTTTACCCCTCCACTATAAAAGGTCCCTATAACATGTTTAACGACTTGAACATATAAATATTATTGGGGTGGAGTGTTAGTTTATTATTGCTTTTGATAAATCTGAACAAGGAATTCCAAAACAAGTTATCCTTGTTTTGTTGATTAATACTGTAAATCCTAAAAATTCATTTGGATGTTGTTTTTTTAATTTATTGAATAGATTAAGTAACTCATTTGGGATTATGTATACAAAATTTTTTATATTAATAATTGAATGATTTTCTTCTTTTTTATCTTTAAATTCAAATTTGTTTTCTTTTATTTTTTCTATGGTTTCTTTGAATATTTTTAGATATCTTTCTTTGTTTTCTATATTGATTTTTTCTAATTCTTCTAGCATTTTTATTTTGATAGTATTTTACTTCACACAATAAACCCTCCCTCCCACCCTTTATTGTGAAGTAAAATAATTCTATTCTTATTTATAATGTAAAACATTTTACATCCTCTGAACAAAACCTTTTCTAGGATGAAAAATATCTCCTGAGATTGTGAGTTTGTCAATTCCTTCATCAACTTCTTTTTCTTCCATTTTCCCTTGGAGGTCTTTTTTTACTTCTTCTATTGGGATAAGTTTTCCTAATTTAGATTCTAGGTTTGCAATTGAGTCTCTTACTAAGATGATTTTTCCTCTTTGAGATGAAGAAACTCCTGTTGCGATTCTATCTATGTCAAATGTTTTTGTTTCATAATCATATCCTACTTGCATTAAATAGAATTTCATTAAGTTAATTGCTCTTTTTGCATCATCTCTTGAAACTTTGTCTGATAATCTGGTTTTTGCAGAAGCTTCACTCATTCGTATTAATGCTTCTAGTTGTCGAGCTGAAATAGGAAGTGGACGAGTTACTGAATCTCCTGATACAGGCATGTTTCTTAAATCTACATAGAATTTTTTAATTTCATTTATTGCATCATCTGTTAACTGAGGTTTTACTTTTTGTTTTGAGAAAGCTATGTATTTTCTAAATAATTCTCTGTCAATTATGTTTCTTTTTACTTCGCTTGAATGTTCTGCTAAAACATGATTTGCTATTGCTTCGTCTTTTACTCTGTCTGGATTGTCTTTTAAAATAAATATTACATCAAATCTGTTTATTAGTGTGGGTGGTAGGTCTAATTGTGAGGATACTGTTTGATATGGGTCGAAACGACCGAATTTGGGGTTTGCTGCTGCTAGAACAGATGTTTCTGCACGAAGAGTGGCTTGGACATTTGCTTTTGAGATTGTAACTGTTTGCTGTTCTAGTGCTTCATGCATTGCACTTCTGTCTTCAGAGTCCATTTTATCCATTTCATCTATACATAGAACTCCTTTGTTTGATAAAACCATAGCTCCTGCTTCTAAACTCCATCCTTTTAAAAATTCATCACGAACAACTGTTGCTGTTAGTCCTGCTCCTGTTGCTGATTTACCGACGACATATCTTCCTTTTGGAGCTATTGATGATATGAATTTTAATGTTTGTGATTTTGCAACACCAGGATCTCCTACGAGTAAAACATGGAAATCACCACGAGTTGAAGTTCCATCTGATTTTGTTTTTTTTACTCCTCCAAATAATTGTAAAACAAGAGATTGTTTTATTTCATCATATCCAAATATACTTGGGGCTATGCTTTTTGCTAGTTTTACAAAAACTTCTGGATCTGCTGCTAGTTCTTGAATTTGTTTTTCGTCTTCTTCACTTATTTCAAAATCTTCAAAATTTTCTTCTAGAGGGATTAAATTATTTGCTTCTATTGCAATATCATAACGAGTCATTACTGCTCCTGTTTGAGTGTGTTTTACAATTTCTTTTAAAACTCCTACAGCTCTTATTCTAGCTCCGGGAGTTGTTTTTTCTTCCATTTTAGGTTCTACTAAATCTTCTTTTAAGAAAACTGAGATTCTTCTTGGTTGTTCTCCTCCTGATAAAGATTCTGGAGATTCTTCAATTACTAATCTTTGTGCGTCTACCATTTCTTTGCTTAATAATTTGAATCCTCCTCTTCTTCCACATGAACATCTTGATGGTTCTTTGAATTTTGCTTCTATTTGTAATATTGATATAATTGTTCCGCATGATGGGCATTCGAATTTTGCATTTACAACTTGGGGACGTACTTCTGATGCTTGTCTAATTATTCCATCAATTTGTATGAATTTGTTTAGGTGTTGGGCTCTTAGGTTTCTTATTTTTTCTGAATATGATTCAGGAAGTTCATTAAATCTTACTCTTGGATTTTTTACTAATCCCATTTCTTCTAGAGCAACTTCTAAGATTTCTATTGTTTCATCTGGGTTTGTAAATAAATAATCTGCAAGTGTTGGAGAACGTTCTGCTAGTTCAGAGAAATCTACAATAATTGTTGTTTTTCCTTGTCTAACTGCATTTCCTATTTCTTTTTTGTGAGCCTCAAAGAAATTTCTAGATTCAAGTATTAGCTCCTCTGTCTTTACTTCTTTTTGCACCCCTTCTGCCATAAGTTGATGAATTGTTGTTAGTATTTATTGTTTGTTGTGTTTTGATATATATTTATTGTGATTATTGTTCTTTTGTATACAAATTTTTAAAATAGGTGGTTTTATTAGATTATTATGGAAGAAGAGTTAAGTGTTAAAGAAGCTTTGAATAAAGGTGTCGAGAAACATAATAAAGGAGAGATAAAAGAAGCTGAATATATTTATAGGCAGATTTTGAAAGTAGATGAAAATAATTCTGATGCTTGGCATTTATTGGGTTTGATTGCTTTTCAGGTAGAAAAGTATGAAGATTCTGTTAGAGATATAAAGAGAGCTATTGAGATTAATTCTAATCAAGCTGTTTATTATGGAAATTTGGGAATGGTTTATGATAAGATGGGAGATGAAGAAGAGTCAACTAAGAATTTTGAGATTGCATTGAAGATTGATCCTGAATATGAGAAGTCAAAGTTTGCATATTATAATTTAGGTGTTTATTATTTGAATAAGGGAGAGGTTGAGAAAGCATTAGAAAATTATGATAAGGCAATTGAACTTGACTCAGAGTTTTATGATGCTCGTTGGAATAGAGCTTTGATTTATTTATTGACTGGAAAATTTAAAGAGGGGTGGAAAGAATATGAGAATCGTTTTAAGAAAGAGAAACCTTCGGATGTTAGAGATTTTGGAAAACCAAAATGGGATGGTTCTGTTTTAGATGGAAAGAGAATTTTAGTTCTGTGTGAACAGGGTTTTGGTGATAGTATTCAGTTTATTAGATATGTTTCTCTTGTAAAAGAAAAAGGAGGGTATGTTGTTTTGGAGTGTAAAAAAGAACTTAAGAAATTATTTGAAAAACTTAATTATATAGATGAGATTGTTGAAAAGGGTGATGGAGTTCCTGTAGTTGATTATGATTATTATATTTATTTAATGAGTTTGCCTGGAATTGTAGATTTTGAAAGTGTTTCTAAGGAATCTTATTTGAAAGCTGATTCTGAACTTGTTAAGAAATATAAAGATAAAATTAAATCAGATAAATTTAAAATTGGGATTGCTTGGCAAGGAAATTCTAATCAAGAGAATGATAAAAATAGGTCGACTAAGTTTGAGAATTTTAAGAGTTTGAATATTCCTGATGTTCAATTATATTCTTTGCAAAAAGGAAAAGGAGTTGAACAGATAGATGATTCTGTTGTTGATTTGTCTGATGATATTAATGATTTTTCTGATACTGCTGCTATTATTTCTAATTTGGATTTGGTTATTAGTGTTGATAGTTCTGTTGCTCATTTAGCTGGAGCTTTAGGAAAACCTGTTTGGACTGTTTTAACTTTTATGCCTGATTGGAGGTATATGTTAGAGAAAGATGATTGTGTTTTTTATGAAAGTATGAAATTGTTTAGACAGAAGAAGCAAGGGGATTGGAAAGATGTTTTTGAGAAGGTTAGGGAAGGGGTGGTTAAATTGGTAAATGATAAGTAAGAGGGGTAGGTGGTAAATTGGTAAGGGGTGGTGGGGTTGGTTGAGAAATATTAATTTTCTTTTTTTTCAAATCTATTTTTATCTCTTTTATATAATTTATCTATTAAACTTTTCCAAGATTTATTAAGATCTATTTTTTGAGAATTTGCTAGACAGGTTAGAGCAAATATTGAGTCTGCTATTTCTTTTCCCATGTCTGCTGTGTCTTCTGGAGATTTTTTTATTCTAGGCCCGTGTCTGTTATTTACTTCTCTTGCTAGTTCTCCAACTTCTTCTGATAATTGAGTAATGATTGCTAGAGGGTGGAAGTATTCTATTTTATATTGTTGTACCCAGTCATCCACATCTTTTTGTATTTTGTTGAAAGGCATAGTTTAATTAAGAAATAAGAATATTTAAAAATTTTGGTGGTAGAATTATTTTTTTATTCTTTTAATAGCTTCTTTAACATTTTTCTGAAGTTGTTTCATTGATTCTTCAAGTTGTGCTTTGTTTTTTGTTCCTGTGCAAACAAGTTTTCCATTTGAGAAAAGTAAGAATGTTGCTGTTGGGTCTATAAGTTTGTAAACTAAACCTGGAAATTGTTCTGGTTCATATTCTGTGTTTTCAAGTTCTAGAGCTAGCAAGTTTAAGTTTAGCATTAAGTCGATTGAACCTGAAGCAACAATATTTTGAACTGTTATTTTTGGTTTGTCTGTGATTCTAACATTGATTCTTCTTAGTTGTTTTATTACTGTATCTATTACTTCTTTTACTTGAGCTACTGATTTTGTTCCTGTGCAAACTAAGTTTCCTGATGAGAAAACTAGAACTGCTGATTTTGGTTTTTTTACTCTTAAGACTAAACCTGGAAATTGTTCTGGATTATATTCTGTATTAGATTGAGTTCTTGCAAGTTTTGTTAGTGAAACTGGTTTTCCTAGAGAAGTTGTTGCAACGATATTTTGTACTCTTAAGCCTGTAGCCATTTTATTTTATTGTTAGTATAAAGTAGTGATTTTTTTAACTAATTCATTTAAAAGGCTTTCGGTTTATAAAGCTTTGGGTTGCCTTTTTTGTTAGGAGTTTAGAGTTTTTTGTTTTTAGTATTCCCACTTAATTCGACTATCGTCGATAACTCAAGGCCTCGCTCGCCTTTTTGTTTTAGTTAACCTTTCCTCCACTTGCAAAACATTTCGCCAACCCCACCCTCCTCCACTCCAAAATTATATAAAAATAAAAAAATCAGACAGAGCCTGTTACCTTTGTTGAGGTTGAAGAGAACCAAATTGATTATTTTGTTGGGGTTTTATTGTATAATTCATTTTAGGAGAAGTACTTTTTCTTAATAGAAAATATACAACAATTGAAATTATTACTATAACTATGATGACTATAATTATTATGATTATTAGAGGTAGGTATGATTTTTCTTCATCTATTGTACAACTTTGTTGATCTATTTTATCATTTAAGCAATTGTTTGAATCTGTACAAGTTCTATTGTGTCTACTATTTACACAATCTCTCCAGTCAGTGCATGTCCAGTTAGAAGCACATGTTTGAGTACATGCTGTTGATTCTGTTGATTGTCCTGTTCCACAATTTGTATCATTACAAGTTCTTGTTTTTGTATTATTAGTTGAACAAGCACTCCACGAACCACATATAAGAGTTGGTGTACAAGATGATGACCCTCCAAGTTCTTTTACTGCTGAGTTTGTTATTCCTGATAAAATAAAATAGTCTGTTGTTAAATTACATATATAACCTCCTGATGTTGTTGGACATGTAAACTTTTTTTCGTTTGAAGATGTACAATTTGATGATAAGTGATTAATTGATGTTACTTCTGCGTTTCTTAAACATATTTGATTTGATGTTGTTTTTCTATCTATTGTTACTGTTTTTGAAATATGTATTCCATTAACAATTAAAAAACCAAAACCTGAGCTTGAGGGTTGTTTATCTATTTCTAAGTCTATTAGATTTAAAGGATCTGAAAATCCATAACTGAATTTTACTCTTCCTAGTGCCCCTTCTTTTAGTTCAACTATTTTTGTTGTGTTGTAAACTTTTGATAAGTTTAATCTTTCATTGTTGATATATACTGCTAATGAAAATGATGAGTTGATAGTGGTTTCGTTTCCTATTATTCCGTTGCTGTCATAGTCACATCCAATTGTTTGGTTTGAAGACATGCCGCTTGCATTTGGACATTTATTTGTGTCATTGTACCATTTTAAATATGTTTCACTAGGTGTACAATTGTTGTTTATTTCTTGCCATGAAGGAGTACATACTCCTGTTGAGTAATTTGTGTATCTATAATGTTCGTAGCTTTTGTTTGTGAAAACAATTCCTAATTCTGTATATATAGAATTTGTTTCTGTTTCTGATGTTTGAAATTTATATGATGTGTCTAGAAGAGTTGCAAATTCTTCTGTTTTTGTTAAAGGTGCTTGTGTTATTTTAAAAGTAGCACTGAAATTTCTTGATGCATTAGCTGAATCAATTATTCCAATTTTTCTGTTGTTGAAACTTATTCTGTTGTTTATGTAGGTCTCAAAAGGACTAATAGGATTTATATTATTAATTGCGACTGCAAGATTTTTAAATAATGTTTTAAATGTTAAGGTTGCGTTTATTCTCATTGCTAAGATGTCTGTGTTATTTGTTGTGTGATTATCTGCATATCCAAATAATATATACATTATGTCTCCATTGATTGTTTTGTTTGCTATGAAAGAATTACATTTGATTGTGCTAGTTGTATCACTTATTATTGATATATCACTTGAACTGATTTGAAAAATTGAATCCCATAATGCTGAGATTTCTGCTGTTGAACATGAGGAAGGTAGATTTATTGCAGGACTGAATAATGGGAGATTATCTTTTTTTATAATTGAAAGATAGATTAAAATAAATATTAAAATTATTAATACTATTATTGCAATAACTTTCCAATTGTCATTATTTTTTTTGATTTGCTTTTTAGGAGCTTTTCTCCCTCTTTTTTTCATGAACTATATTAGAATCTGTATCTTATAAATGTTTTTCATTTAAACTTTAATTGTTAGCTCTTTGGTATTCTTTTTCAATTTCTGCAAGAGTAGTTATATCTTCTGTGTTTCTGTCTAAACGTAGACGAGTGAATCTTGGGAATCTTAAAGCAAAACCTGATTTGTAAGTTGGAGATTTTTGAATGTTTTGATATGTGACAGTTATGACAATTTTTGGTTTGACTTCAACTTCTCTGCCGTTTTCCTTTGTTATTAAAGGTTTTAGTTTTTTTGTAACTTCTTCAAATGATAATCCTTCTTCTGGTTTTTCTTTTAATCCTGTTGATACTTTTCCTATTTCTAAAAATTGGTCTTGTTGGAGGCAGGCAACTGTGTAAGATGTTAACCATCCTGCTCTTTTTCCTGTTCCATATTCTGCTTTTACAATTACTAAATCAAAATCTTGATCTTGAGGTTTTATTTTTAATCCATAACCAATACGAGAACCTGGTTTGTAAGGTGCGTCTATTGATTTTGCCATAACTCCTTCATGTCCTTCTTCTAGAGCTTTGTTGTAGAATTCTTCTGCTTCTTTTTCACTTGATGTTTTTATTTGTTCTGCTAATTTTAAATGGTATTTGTCATTTTTAATTATTTTTTTAAGAATCTCGTGTCTTTTTTCAAAAGGTTTTTTAATTAAATTTTCTCCATTGTAGTATAAAATATCAAATACATTTATTTCAATTGGAAGTTTTTTTACTAATTTTTCTATGTCATATTTTCTTTTTATTCTTTGAGATATTGTTTGGAAAGGTAGGAATTTTTTTGTTTTTGGATCATAGCCTATTGCTTCTGAATCAATTATGAAAGATTCTGCTTTTATATTTTCTTTTACATATTTTACTACATCTGGAAATTGTTTTGCTACATTGTCTAGTCTTCGAGTAAATAATTTTATTCCGTTGTTGTTTTTGTGAATTAACATTCTGAATCCATCGTATTTGTATTCAAATATACAAGGTTTTCCTAATCTATCAAATGCATCTTGGAAATCATCTGCTTTTGGGTAGAGCATTACTTTTAGTGGTTTTTCTGTGTCAATTACAATTTCTTTTAGTTTTCCTTGGCATGCTTTTTCAAAAACTAGAGCAAAGTCGTTTGATGTGTTGTAAGCTTCTTGAACTTGTTCTTTTAATTGTTTTACTTTTTCCTCATCGCAACCCCATGAAAACCCAGAACCCTCCCTCCCTTTTGATGGGATTGCTTTATTATCTTTTGGACAACAAGCTACTACAATTGCATCTCTTAAAACTCCTTCTCCAATTCCAATTCTTAGATTTCCTAAAAGTGTTCTTGCTAAATATTTTGCTTCTGTTGGTGATGCAGAAGTCAGGAGTTCTGCTATTAGAGAAATCTTTTTTTCAACTGTTCCTTTTCCTTCAAATTCTACTAATTTTCTTAAATTTATTAAAACTTTTTCTGCTGTTAATTTTGTTGAGGAAAGTGTTGATTGTTCTTTTGAAGAAGTTAATAATTCTGCTACTTTTCCTAAATCTCCTAATAATTTGAATTCTTCAACTATTTTTGTTTCTTGATAACCTGTTGCTTTGCTTAGGGCTTTGATTGTAAGTTGTAATGAGATTCCTATTTCACTTTCATCATAGTCAGGGAAGATTTTTCCTTTAAGTAAGTAGATGATAGATTTGTCTTGTTCTTTTTTTAATTTATTTAGAAATTTTGCTAAGATATCTGTTTTTTCTAGACTTTTTGTTGTTGAGCTTAGTTTTTCATATAGTTCTGCTAGTTGAGAGTATTTCATTTTTATATTAAGAGTTAGAGATATTTAAGGTTATTTGAAATAATCTTTTGAGAATCTAAATACTTAAAAATGGATATAGTTTATCTAATATATGAAACTATTAAATTTTTGTGAGGTTTTATTTTCTAATTAAAAATAATTTATTAGATAAAAAGAGATGATAAAAACAGATCGTAGGGAATTTTTAGAATTATTAGGTTTTTTAGGAGGGAGTTTATTGACAGGGTGTGTATCCTTTCCAAATGATGAGGAAGTTCAAGACTATGTTAATAAATCTTTTTATGAGAAAGGGGTGTCTTTTAGTGTTCCTGTAAGAGGAAAATCTGTTCAAACTCATGTTGTTGATTTAGGGAAAAAAGATGCTCCTGTGATTGCTTTGATGCATGGGATATTGTTTAATTCTTTTGTATGGAGGAGAAATATTGAAGATTTATCTAAACATTATAGGGTTGTTGCATGGGATCAAGTAGGTTCTGGGAAGTCTGAAGTTGTATTTCCTGATGATAGAGTTTGTTGTAAATATTTAGCAGAACATGGGGAATCTACTTTGAGGGAGTTAGGAATAGATAGAGCTCATTTAGTGGGACATTCTACTGGTGGGAGTGTTGCTTCTTGTATGGCTTTACATAATGAGGGGTTAGCTGAATCTTTAACATTAGTTGATTCTGCATTTTGCTTTTCAGATAGGAAAAAAAGGTATTTTACAAAGATTGTAAAAAAAGGAAATCCTTTTAGGGAGTATCCTATGATTTGTATAAGAGATGAAGCTTTTAAAAAATATGAAGAAGGGCATGTTATTGTTCCTTTTGATTTAAGAGAATCTTTTGCTGTTGCTTTTAGGCCTTATATGTATCCTAATAAATGTTATAAGGAAAGGCAGGAATTTTTTTATGGATTAGTTGAATCTGAATTTGAAAAATTTGGGAATTATAAAGAATTTTTAGCTAAACTTGATAAATTAAAACCTGGTTTAATTTATGGTGAAGAAGATCCTGTTTGTGATTCTGATGCTGTATCTGAATGTAAAAGAGTAATCCCTTCTTTGAGATTGTTTCCAATATCTGGTGTTAGTCATTTTCCTTTTGAGGAAAAACCAGAAGAATTTAATGAAGTTTTATTAAGAGCTACAGGTCAGTTAGAAGAGGTTGTTGAGGCTGCTTAGAAATCTTTTTATATTCTTAATTGTATTTATTGTTATGAAAAAGTGGGCTAAGATTTTGATGATTATTGGAATTGTTTATTTAATTATATTAATTATTTTTTTTGTATTAATTCATCTTAAATGGTCAGGATTGAAAGATGCTGCTTCATCCTCTCCTGAAGAGGCTTCAATGTTCGGTCTTGATACATTTGTTTTAGAAACCCTTTCACCTTCTGTATGGAATTGGTTGTATATGTTATTTATATTTGGTTTGCCTTCTTGGATTATATTTGTTATTATCGGAATTTGGGGTAGAAATAATAAAGAAATAATATCTGTAAAAAATGGAAATAAAAAGTGATTTTCGAAATAATGAGAGAATTCCTGAGAAATATACTGCTGATGGTGATGATGTGAATCCGAGGCTTGAGATTTTAGGAATTCCTGATGAAGCTAAGAGTTTGGTTTTGATTGTTGATGATCCTGATGCTCAGAAAGTTGTTGGTTATACTTGGATTCACTGGGTTGTATTTAATATTCCTGTTTCTGGAGATAAAGTTATTATTGGTGAAAATAGTATTCCTGGAGATTCTGGGAAGAGTACATATGGGAAGGCTGAATATGGTGGGCCTAATCCTCCTGCTGGAACAGGAGAACATCATTATCATTTTAAAGTTTATGCTTTAGATATAACTTTGGATTTAGATTCAAGTGCTGATGTTAATAAAATTAGTAGTGAGATGGAAGGATATGTTTTAGATTCTGCAGAATTAATTGGTATTTATTCTCGTTAGAATTATTTCCCTTGTCTCATATTAGCTCTAGAAGAAGGTCGGACTTTCATTTGTCTTGATTTTGTTCTGAGTCCTCTTGATTTTTTAGCAGCAGTTGTTAGTCCTCTTTCTGGACGTTGTTTGTTTTTGTTTTTTGTTATCCAGTTATAGTTTTTATCTTTTATTATTTCAGGACGTTGTGTGTCTATCATTATAATTTCAAAGAAATAGCTTTTTCCATCTTTTGCTATTTTATATGAGTTTAAAACTTCAAGATTTGTGAATTTTCTAGCTGCTCTGTTTTCTGCAATCCATTGGTAAGACATTTTTAGAACTTTTCTTATTGTTAGATTTTTTGATCTTCTACCTTTTCTAGGACGTGGACGTTTGTGTCCTCCTCTTTTAATTCTAACTCGAACTATAACTATTCCTTTTTTTGCTTTGTATCCAAGAGTTCTTGCTCTTCCTATGTCTGTTGGTTTTTCAATTTTTACAACTGCGTTTTGATTTCTCCAACCAGGAAGTTTTTCTTTTAGGTTTTCTCTTATTGATTTTTTAATTAATTTGTAAGCTGCCATATTTTTATATTGAAAGTTGGTTTTTAAAGTTATTGAACCTAGAACCTCCTGCGGGTTCTAGTTATTCCAGCATCCAGAACCTAGGTTCTCTTGCTTCGCAATTCACTCCTATCTTCAAATCTGTTATTTATTTTTAATGAGGCTGCGCAGATTTGAACTGCGGACCCCTGCCTTTCTGAAAAACTAAATATGTTTATCAGAGCAGTGCTCTAGCCAGGCTGAGCTACAGCCTCATATTTTTACGAATTTAAGTGATTATTTAAAGGTTTTCTTAATCAATATATTTATTAATGGTTTTATTGTTTTATATAATATGGTAAAAAATAGGCCACAAAAAAAGAGTTATGTTTTAGTGTATATTATTTTGATTTTAGCAGTGATTTTGATTTTGAATTTGTTGTTGGCTGTTGTTCCTGAAGGAGATGTTTTTGTTGATGATGAAACAGAGAGAGATACTTCTAGTTTTGAATTATTAGATGAGAAGATTGTTGTTCAGATGTCTTTGCCTGCTGTTGATGAAGAAGGTAATGGTGTTTCAACTGTTTTGACTGTTGAGGCAATGCCTGGAACTGGGAGGACTTTAACTGATATTGATAATTTGTTGTTTTGGGCAGATACACAGCATTCAATAAGAATTGCTAAAAATGTTGCTGGAGATTTTACTAATGTTGATTTGGATAAGGTTGATTTAATTTATTCTATTGAAGCTAATGCTTCTGTTATTGGAGGGCCTTCTGCTGGAGCTGCTTTGGCAATTGCAACAATTTCTGCTGTTGATAAAAGAGAGTTGAAAAAAGATGTTATGATTACTGGTTCTATAAATCATGATGGGACTATTGGGCCTGTTAATGGGATTTTAGAAAAAGCAAAAGCTTCTCATGAAGCAGGAGCAAATACTTTGTTAGTTCCTCTTTTGCATAGTAGAGATGTTGTTTATGAGGATAGGGAGCATTGTGAAGAGTTTGGAATGACAGAGGTTTGTAGTACTGAAACTTATCCTAGAAAAGTTGATGTATCTGAGGAGGCTGGTGTGGAGATAGTTGAGGTTGGGAGCGTGGAGGAGGCGATGGGGTATTTTTTCTAGATTTGTTTAATTTCTGAGAATGTAATGTTCCTGAATTTTAATTCCATATAATAACCCTTCCAACTCGCGTCCACAGTTTGTCAAGCATATTATCTAGATACATAAAACTGTAAACTCTCGCCCACCCTTTATTGTGAATAAAAATTAAGTATACAAATTGTTATAAATGGATATTTCTACTAGTAATTATGAATCGTGGAGTTTTGCTTTATCAACAAATGGTTAGAAGTGGAGAATTAAAACCTGGACAGAGATTAAATATTTATGGTAGTGGAAGAAAAAATATCTTTTTTGCAGTTGCTAGAGTTTTAGATGAAAGAACATTAGATAGGGAGATTGTTGGAAGTCCTCTAAGATATAAGGTTAGGAAATTATTAAGAGGGAAGAGATGGGAAGTTAGAACATCTTCAGATTAATTTTTTCTAACCTTGAAATTCTAAAGTCAAAACCTCATTAAGTAATCTATATCTTAGAAGTTTGTTAAGTGAGATTGTTTTTGTATAAAGAACTTTATCTGATATTGCTTTGATTTCTAGGCTTGTTTCTAGTTTGTTTAAGATAACATCTCGAAGAGAGGTAACTCCTGGAAGGTTGATGGTGATTACTATTGTATTGTTTATTCTTTTTGTTTCTGATTTTGCTTCTTTTCTTGGAAGTTTAGAAATTTTTTCTAGTTTTTCTTGTGAGATTGGAGTTCTTTTTATAATTGTTTTAGGTTGTTGATTATTTTGATTAAATCCTGGGATGTTTGAAGAGAAATTTATTTTGACTTCTTTTCCCATTTGTCCTAATTCTTTATTTAGTTGTCCCATAAGAGAATTTAACATTTTGTCTAATCCAAAAGGCATGTTAGGCATTATATTGTTTTGTGAATTTGAGTTGTCTCTACCTAAAATTCCGTAATCTTTTTGATCTTTTTCTTGTTTTATGTTGTGGCTACAATAAGGGCAAAAATTAAAATCTTTTTTAACCCCTTTTCCACAATGGCTACAGTATGTCATTATATTTTTTATTGTTTTTAGTTTTTAAATTTATGGTTGTGAACATATTTTTATTTTTGAAAATCACATTCTAAATCCAGATAAAAATATTATTAGTCCAATTAGTAATAAAAAAAATATTATGGATAGTGTTATGAACAAATAAGATAATTTTGAATTCTTCATTTTGAAATAAATGCTTAAGATTAAAAAAACTAAAGATATAATTAATAATCCTACAATTATAAATAAACCATTAGTTAATGCTATCATATCTTAATTAAGATTAATAGATTTAAATATTTTTCTTTTAAGAAAATTTAAATTAAAGACAACCTAATCGGTTTTTTCTAAAATTAAAAATTTTAGGAACTTCAAAATTAAATATTTTGCAGTCTTTTACTTTCCCTTTGAATTTGTTAAATTATCTTTTAAGAAAATTTAAATATAAACTTTGTTATACTAAAGTATGGATAAAGAGGAAATTGCTAAGAAGTATAATATTGATTTGGAGAAGTTGAAAGCTGAGCAGGAAAAGCTTTACAAGACTTTGAGTTTAAAGGATTCTGTTAATTTTGATGAGATAAGTTATGTTGGGGGTTGTTTTAATGTTTTTCATGAGAATAAAATAATTTCAGGGATTGTTGTTTTTGATGTTTCGCAAGAGGAGTTGGAAGTGATTGAAGAGAAATATCATTCTGATAAATTAAGGTTTCCTTATATTTCAGGGTTTAGAGCTTATAGGGAGATGGAGGCGATGATTAATTGTTTTCATAGTTTGGAGAAGAGGCCTGAGTTGATGTTTATTAATGGGCATGGTGCTGCTCATGTTTTAGGGTTGGCTTCACATTTTAGTTTGTCAACTAATATTCCTTGTGTTGGAATTGCTGATGAAAATTTAGATGCAGAGATTAAGAAAGAGGATATGTTGATTGATGGAAAGAAAGTTGGGAAGGTTGTTTTGACTAAAGAAAATAGTAAGCCTGTTTATGTTTCTCCTGGGAATAATATTTCTGTTGATTCAGCAGTTGAGATGACTAAGAAGTTTGTTGTTAAGCCACATAAGTTGCCTTTTCCTTTGAGAGCTGCTCAACGTTATGTTAAAGGGGTGCGGGGGGAGTTGTTTCGATGATGTTAGTTAAGATAATATTTATATACTAGATTTTCTATTATTATCAATGGGTAAAAAAGAAGGGGATGAAAGAGATTTACAGAATTCTAATCCTCAAAGTGGTTCAAGAAAATGGAGGTATATAATTCTTGGGGTTATAGCAATTATTTTATTAATAGTTGTGATATTCTTATTTTTAATAGATACTTCTCTGGATGATAGTACTTCTTTAGAAGGAGATGTAAATCAATCGCAACCTCAACTTCTTTATGAAGCATTTCCTGTCTATGCTAATCACTCTTTACTTATGCCAGGAGAGGTTTTACTTGGAAGTGAAGATCCATTAGAAAAAATAAGCGAATCTGAAGGAGATTACCTTAATGAAAACTATTATGTTCAAATTCCTTCCCAAAATCACAGCAGCCCTATTAATTCTCAAGATTCTATTCAGGTTAATTTTACAATTCCAGAAGAGTTGATTAGCGAGGATAATGAACTTTTTGTAAAAGTAAACTTGGCTTGTGGAGAGTATGGACAGATTTTTATCAAATCATCTAATAAGTTTGGTGGTTTTGATTCTTTGGAAAGACCAAGATGTGAGACTGAAAATTGGGAGGAGAAGGAGATTATTATTAGTTCTGGAAGTGTATGGACTAATCATCCTGTTATTCTTTTGGAAAGGACTGGAGGAGTCGGGCAGGTGAAGATAGATTCTGTTGAAATATATATTATGGGTTGATTTAGTTATTTAGGAATATGAATCCAACCATGTCTCTTTAAAGATCTTTCAACAGCTACGACTTCATTAGCAACTTCTTGGATTGGGCGAATATCTTTGAATTTTCCTCTTCTGATTTGTTTTGTTTTTTTGACTTCTTTAATTTGGTGTGTGAAGATTAATGAAACTACTGCTCTTCCAATTCCTGAAATTAGGAAGATAAATAATAATTTGTTCATGAATGTTATTGTTAGGAATTGAGCTAGAATACCTCCTATTCCTGCACCAAGGAAGATTCCTATTCCGATTAGAACATTATAGTATGCAACAAATAATCCTCTTCTTTCTTGAGGAACTGAATCATAGATAAAGTTTGTAGCTGCTAACATAAATCCTGCCCATGCTATACCTCCAATAACTTGAGGAACAAAAATTAAATAATAAATATTTGAAGAGAAAATCCATAATATTGGAACTAGAGGAATTAAAACTGATACAATTTTTATTAATTCAATATTTCCGTAATCGTCTGTAAATCTTCCCCATAGAGGATAGACTATTAGTGTTGCTAGTGTTGAGCTTAAAGTGATAAGTATGAAAGTTGAGTATGATAATCCTAAGTCTTTTAACATGTAAACTGCAAAGAATGGGCCTGCAATTGCAACTACAAAATGCATTAGAGAAACATATAGGACAAATTTTCCGAAGTTTTCTTTTGGGATGTTTTTTACAAATCTTAAAAATGAGATGTAATAGTTTTTGTGTAATTTTAATTTAGGTTCATAGTGTTTTACAAAAAATGCTGCTGAAATTAGTCTTGATATTGAAGCTATGAAAAATATTATTGCAAAACCTATAAGAACTAATCCTTTTGTTTTGAAATAGTCTAGAATTAAACCTGCTACTAGAACTGCTATAAGAGCTGCTGTTCCTGTGATTCTGTTTCTTTTGCTGAAATATCTTCCTCTGATTTTTTCTGGAATTATGTCTCCCATTAAAGAGAACCAGGGAGGGCTAGCAATTCCTCCAATTAAAGCGTAAATTGCGTAAAAAGCAATTAGTATTATTGGAAGATATTCTAAGTATATGTTTTTAGAGAATAAGAAACTTAAAGAGATTATTGGAATCCACATTAGAGCTTGAATAAGAACAGCAAATATTATTATTTTTTTTCTTGTGAATTTTTCCATTAGTTTTGAACCATATAGTTGAGCTAGTGGAGCTAGAAGAGACATGAAAGATGTTAAGAAACCTATTTGGAAATTGTTTGCTTTTAGAGCAAGGGCATAAGGAGCCATGTATGAATTTCCTATTCCAAATCCTGCTGCTGAGAAACTTCCTTCTTTGATAGAGTGTTTCATAGCTTTTTGTTTTTTTAGTTTGATGTCTATTTTTTTCAGAACTTTACGTTCTTCTGTTTCTGGAGATAGTATTGGTTCCTCTTTTATGTCCATGATGTTTTCCTTTAATTCTATTCCATATAATAAACCCTCCCACCCACCCTTTATTATGGAATAGAATTAATTTTATTCATATGATGATTAGTATTTGTTGATATTTAAGATTGTTGGAATATATATTTTAGAGTATAGATTTCTTTTTAAATGTTCTAAGAGAAGATAAGAGATGGAAAATGGAAATGCTAGAGTTTATGTTTGTAATGCTCCTGTTGAAGATGGGTATTCTCAAAATTTATTATATGTAGAATCAAATAGGGGATGTATTGGTATTGCTAATTGTCCTAAAACAGGATGTTATCATGTAGGTGGTCCAGAAGATTTAGGATTTTTAGCTGAGTTTATGACAGAGAGAGGAGTTCAACCGGTAAAAGTTGATGATGAAGTTCTTCAATCTTTATTTGATGCAATGAATGATGGAGAGAGAGGAGTTGCTGCTCTAGATATTGTGAAAAGAGCTTTACTTTCAGAGTAAAATATGATTAAGTGTTTCAACTGCGATTGAATTTACTTCTTCGACTATGTAGTTTGATTCTAGTGAGAAACCAATGTTGTCTCCTGCAACTTTAAAGTTATTTATTCCAATTACTTTTCCTTGAGTGTTGATTAAAGGTCCTCCTGAGTTTCCTGGATTAAGAGCTGCATCTGTTTGAATATATCTTCCTGGAAGTCCTTCAACTTCTCTTTGTGTTGCTGAAACAATTCCTTCTGTTACTGAGAATGATAATCCTAATGGATTTCCTATTGCTATTACTTTTTCACCTACTTTTATATCATCTGAATCTTCAAATTCTAAATAGTCAAATGTTCCATCTATTTTTAGGAGTGCTATATCTAAATCTAAATCAAATCCTATTAAGTTCATTGCTTTTTGGTCTCCATCTGAGGTTATTGCAGTTGCAAATCTTGCTCCTTCTAAAACATGAGCGTTTGTTACAACATATCCATCGTTTGTTATAAAAAACCCTGTTCCTTGAGCTACATTTGTTCTTATTGATATTACTGATTTAATTGATGTTTCTATTATTCCTGAGAAGTCTGATGATGTTTCTGCTTTAAGAGAATTGATTTGATCTTTTAAATCTGATTTTGTTTCTAATAAAGTGTTTTGAGTTTCAATTAGGGTGTTTGAAAGTTCATTAATATTATTTTGGATTTCAGCTGTTGTTGTGTCTAGTTTTGAATCTAGGTTTTGAATTTTTATATCAATTTCTTTTTCAGCTTCTGAGATGTAAGTATGAACTTCTTGGATTCTGATTACAAAATATGTGCTTAGTCCTGCTTGGATTATGAATAAGATTATAATTAGAATTATTAATGATTTATGTGATTGTTGATTTTGTTGTGCCATGTTTTATATCTAACTTATATAATTTTGATTATTTAAGAGTTGTGAAAGATGAGTATAAATCTTTATTAATTTCAATTAATTAAATATAACAGCGCTAGTGGTCCAGTGGTTAAGATCTCAGCTTCCCAAGCTGATTACCCGGGTTCAACTCCCGGCTGGCGCATAGTTAATTTTATTAATCTACTTTTTATTTAATATTTATGACTAAGAAAAAATTTTACGTCACAACGGCGATAGATTATGTGAATGCAGAGCCTCATATAGGGCATGCTTATCAGAAAATTATAGCGGATGTTCTGGCTCGATGGCATAAGCTGAAAGGAGAAGATGTGTTTTTTTTAACTGGAACTGATGAACATGGGCAGAAAATTGCGAATGCAGCTAAGGAGAATGGAAAGAGTCCTAAGGAATTTGTTGATAAAACTGCTGTTAAATTTGAAAAAGCTTGGAAAACTTTGAATTTAGATTTTGATAGATTTATTAGAACAACTGACAAGGATCATGAGAAAAAGGTTAAGGATTTTATTAAATTATTAGAGAAGAAAGGGGATATTTACAAAGGAGAGTATTCTGGGTTGTATTGTGAAGGTTGTGAGGCTTATTATACTGAAAAAGATTTAATTGATGGAAAATGTAAGTTTCATCCTAATAGAGAAATTATGGAAATGAAGGAGGAGTCTTATTTTTTTAAGTTGAGTAGATATGAGAAGAAACTCTTGGGATTGTATAAGAAGAATAAAAAATATATTTTGCCAAAGTTTAGAGAGCCTGAGATTGTTAATAGGGTTAAGGAGGGTTTGAAAGATCTTAGTATTACTAGATCTAAAAAGAATTTGCAATGGGGAATTGATTTTCCTTTAGATAATGATCATGTTTTGTATGTTTGGAGCGAGGCTTTGTTGAATTATATAACTGGAATTGATTGGCCTAGTGCGAAATTTAAAAAATATTGGCCAGCTGATGTTGAGGTTTTAGGAATTGATAATGGTTGGTTTCATTGTGTGATTTGGCCTGCAATGTTATTTTCAGCTGGAATAAAACCTGCAAATACGATTTTGATAAATGGGTTTTTGACTTTTAATGGGCAGAAGATTAGTAAGAGTTTAGGAAATGCTATTGGGGTTCAGAGTTTAGTTGATAAGTATGGGGCTGATGCGATAAGATATTATGTTTCAAGAAATTTTGTTTTTGGGCAAGATGGTGATTTCTCTGAAAAAGGGTTAGTAGATAGGCATAATAATGAATTGTTGAATAAGTTGGGAAATCTTGTAAGTAGGGTTAGTAATTTAGCTGAGAAAAATGGAATTGAGAAGACAGCTAATAAGTTGATTAAGAAGTTGAAGATTAAAGAGATTGAGAAGCTGTTTGATAATTTTGAGTTTGATAAAGTTTTGAATGAGATTTTTGGTTTTATTGATGTGTGTAATGAATATGTTCAGGAGAATGAGTTGTGGAAATCAAAAGATAAAAAGAAACTTTATGAGTTAATTGATTCAATAAAAGATATTAGTATTTTACTTTGGAGTTTTATTCCTGAGACTTGTGAGAAGATTGCTAAAGATTTGAATTTTAAGATTGATTATAAAGAGCTTGGAAAAGGTTATAAAGTTCAGAAAGTTGTTAAGGGTAAGAATTTATTTTTAAAGATTGAATATGTCTCTTCCGGCGCTCGTAAACCAAAGGTTTCCGGCGCCACAGAACCCATGACTGTGCCTGCGCACAGAGGTGGGGTTAAGGGTTCTGTCGGGAAAGAAGATTCTATTGAAGGAGTTTTAAATATGAAAGAAGTTGGGTTTAGTGATTGGGAGAAAATTGATTTGAGAGTTGGGCAGATTGTTAAGGCTGAAGATATTGATGGGGCTGATAAGTTATTTAAGTTGACTGTTGATTTAGGTAAGAAGTTGGGGAAGAGGACTTTGGCGGCGGGGATTAAGGAGTTTTATTCTAAAGGAGATTTGAAAGGAAAGAAGTGTATTGTTTTTGTTAATTTACAGCCTCGAGAATTGAAAGGTGTTAAGAGTGAGGGGATGTTGTTGGCTGCATCAAGTGAAGATCATAGTAAGGTAGTTTTGATAGGGGCGGAGGGGGAGGTGGAGTTGGGTTCTAGGGTTAGTTAGGGAAAAAAGAGTTCTGATGATTTATGATGTTATATGATGATTTAATACAAGGAAGGATGAGTAGGGATGATTTTAAGAGATATCTCATGTTGAGGGTAGTTAGAGCAATGCCACATAATTCGGAGATCATGCATGATTCTTGTGAATATTTTGAGTCAGGAAGACCTCTTGATTTCAAGGCGGGAATTTCTGATAGGATGTTATTTAGACAACAAGTGGACTTAGTAATTGATACTCTTATTGATGATATTTTAGATATGGCGAAGAAAGGCGAAAAATTAACTAATCCTGGGGTAGATTGCCATGAAGATTTTAGATTGCCGTATTTGTTCTCAGTATGGTTGGTGGATGGAGAAAGAATTAAGGGAAACACGAGAAAGATATTCTTAGAATTTTTAATAATTAATTCCCCACGCAAATCCGCTCCTTACGTCGCTTTCCATTTGCTCCCCAAAAAAGTTATTAATCTTAAAATTCTTTGATAGGTGTTGGGTTTATAATTATTGTATTGAGAAGGTTTTTGAATTTAGAATTATTACTTTTTTTCTAGTTAACTAGAAAAAACTTCACTTAATTTTCCCCAGAAACCTTTTCTATAATCAACTTTTTTTCCTGGTTTTCGTCCAGATATTCCAGCTGCAATGTTTTTGTAGGCTCGAGCTGCTTTTGATGATGGGTGTGTGTGAACAACTGCATCTTTGATCATTAAGGCTTTTTTCACTTTGCTATCATCTGGAATTACTCCTAAAATAGGAATTTCAAGCATTTCTTCAATTGATTTGATTGACATTTCTGTAGAAGCTCCTATTGCTTTTGTTACAATTGCTCCTAAGATGTTTTTCTTTTTTTGTTCTGCAACTTTAGCTGCTTTTAATGCGTCTGTTACAGAGGGCATGTCTGGATTTGTTACAATTATAACATCATCAACAGCATCCATTACATCTGTTACTTCTGTTCCTAGTCCTGCTCCAGAATCAAAAATTATATAATCAGCTAGTTTTCTTAATCTTTTTGCAACATCAGGCATTTTTTTTGTTTTTATGTTATCTAGCTCTTTTATTGATAAAGAAGAAGGGATAATTTTTATTCCTGATTCGTGTTCGTAAACTGCTTCGTCAATTTCAGCTTTTCCATTAAGTACGTGGTTTAGATTTACAGGAACAATTGGGACTCCGAAGTGGATTCCTACATTGGGTGTGGTAAGATTTGCATCTACTACTATAACATCATCTCCATAAGCGTTTAATGCTGCTCCTAGATTAATAGAAGTTGTTGTTTTCCCTACACCTCCTTTTCCAGAGGTCACTAGTATAATTTTTGACATCTTACTTAGAAAGAATTTGTTTAACTTGACTTATAAAGTTTTCTAAAGTATTTGCGTATTCTTTTAGTGTGTCGATGTTTATGTCTACCCACTTGCCTCTATCCAGAATTTTTAGAGTAATGTTTTTTCTAAATTCATTTTCTCTTTGTTTTTCTGCATTATCAGCTCTTTTGAAGAACTCCATAAGTTCAATTGCATCTATAACCTCTTTATTTTTTTTAAAAGCATTTTTTGCTGTTTCTATTCTTGGACGAGGGTTTGTAGGGATAGATTTTATTTTCTTTTTCTTTTTTGCTTGTTTTAGAAGTGCTTCGATTCCTAATTCTATCATACTACTCCATCTTTTTAATAAATTTATGATGACATCTGCTGTTTTAGTATACTTCAAGCTAACATAAAAAAGATGGTCGGCACTAATTTTTTCTTGAATTATTTTCTCCATTGCTAGAAAAGTCTTGATGAAAAGCAATAAATCCTTGAAATTATTTTCGTGTTAAAATTTGGATAATTTGGTGTTTTCATTTGGGCTGAAAATTTAATTTTGAGGTAAGATGTTAGAAGGGGGGATACTATATATACTTTTTCTTTTGTTATTGAATGTGGTTTTTTGCTTTGATTATGATGTTTTTTGTGGTTTGATTGAATTGTTTAATTTTTTCAATTGTTATTGTGTCAATTGTTAAGTGATTTGTCATGATTACAAATTTGTTGTTTTTTGAGAATTCCATAGGTGATTTATTGTGTTTTTCAATTAAGTTTCTTATTTCCTTTATTATGTTTGTTTCTTCTAGGCTTAATATTTTTCTTATTATTTCATTTTGAGTTCTTGAATCTTGTGGGAGGTAATCTATGTTTTTGTAGAGATATTCTTTGTAGATGATTGATTTGATTATGTTTTCAAGTGATTTGTTTAGTTCTATTACTATTTTTATTAGGAGTTTTTGTTCGTTTATTAAGGGATATGTTGTGTAGATTAAGTGGTCTGCTAAGTGAGATTGTTGAATTGCTGTGTTTAGGAATTCGAGGTGTTTTTCCATGATTTATTAAGGAGAGAGAAGTATAATTAGTTTATGTTGTAATTTTAATACCTAACAATAACCCTCCCCCCCACCCTTATTAAGATATTAAAATTAATTAGAGAGTTTATAATATTATTATTCACTTAGCTCAAGAATAGAAGCAGCAAGATCTCCGTCATTTTTTTCTAAAGATTCTTTTGCTTCATCTTCTGATTTGTTTGTTTTTTCTGCAACTGTTTTAATGTCGTCTTTATTTATTCCTTCTTCTTCAGGTTCTTCTTCACTGATATCTCCTGTGATTTGAAATGATTCTTGTCCTTGCATTGTTATTTTTTGAATTGAAGGGTTTTCTATCACTAGATTTTTATCTTCTTGTTCTATGATAACTCGAGAAGCTGGGATATCTTCTTGATTGATTCCCATTTGCTTCATAGCTTGCTGCATTTTTTTGGGGTTCATGCCTGGAAACATTTTATAATGCTACTGGGAAAACTAGTTTAAGAATTAATACAAAAGCGACTAAAGCAATTATGAATGCGATTACATGAGCTGGTTTCATTTTTAGTCTTGAAGGGTATTCTTCGCTGTATCTTACTAAACCGCCGAATCCGCCAGGCATGTTTATTTTGTTATCTTTTGCCATGTTTCTATTGATTTATTATAGTATTTAAGGTTTTTGTAGAAAGATTTTAAAGGTTGGAAATTATCTTGATTTATGGATAATTTTTATATCATGTAAATATACTAAAAAATTTTACTCTACACAATAAACCCTCCCTCCCACCCTTTATTGTGAAGTAAAATAATCTCTACTCATATCTATGATGTAAAAATTAAAAGTTTATGAAAATGAAACAAAAAAAATTTAAAGGTTATGATGCGAAAGAAGTAGAAGAGAAGTGGCGGAAGTATTGGGAAAAAGAAAAGATTTACAAGTTTGATTCTAAGAAAGGAAAGAAGGTTTATTCAATTGATACTCCACCTCCAACTGTTTCTGGAAAGATGCATATAGGTCATGCTTTTAGTTATGCTCAGCAGGATTTTGTTGCTAGGTTTAGGAGAATGAAGCAAGGTGTTTTTTATCCTTTTGGAACAGATGATAATGGTTTGCCTACTGAGAGGTTGGTTGAGAAGTTGAAGAATGTTAAGAGTAAAGATATGTCAAGAGAGGATTTTATTAAATTGTGTTTGAAAACTTTGAAAGAGATTACTCCTGATTTTATTGAAGATTGGAAGAAATTAGGTGTTAGTTCTGATTATGATATTTCTTATTCAACAATTGATGATAACTCTAGGAAGATTTCTCAGAAGTCTTTTATTGATTTGTATAATAAAGGAGAAGTTTATGTTGCTGATTTTCCTACGATATGGTGTCCTGAGTGTCAGACTTCGATTGCGCAGGCTGAGTTGGAAGATAAAGAGCATGGGACTTTGTTTTCTACATTGAAGTTTAAATCTGGAAATAAGGACCTTTTAATTTCAACAACAAGGCCTGAATTATTACCTGCTTGTGTTGCTGTTTTTGTTAATCCTAAAGATAAAAGATATAAAGAATTTGTTGGGAAAAAGGCAAAGGTTCCGTTGTTTGATTATGAAGTTCCTGTTTTAGAAGATGAGAGTGCTGATATAGAAAAAGGAACAGGAGTTTTGATGGTTTGTTCTTATGGAGATAGATTTGATGTTGATGCTATTAATAGGCATAAGTTAGAGCCTAAAATTGTTTTGGAGAAAGATGGGACTTTGAATGTTAAGGAATATGAAGGATTGAAAATTAAAGATGCTAGAAAAAAGATTTTAGAAGATTTAGAAAAAGCTGGTTTGATTAAGGAGCAGAAGCATATTTCTCATGTTGTTAATGTTCATGATAAGTGTGGGACTGGAATTGAGTTTTTGAATACAGAGCAGTGGTTTATTAAAGTTTTAGATAAGAAAAAGAAATTTCTTGAGTTAGGTAAGAAAATTAAGTGGTATCCTGAATATATGTTTAAGAGATATGAGAATTGGGTTAAGGGGTTGGAGTGGGATTGGAGTATTTCTAGAGATAGACATTTTGGGATTCCGATTCCTGTTTGGAAATGTGATAAGTGTGATGAGATAATTGTTGCTGATGAAAAAGAGTTGCCTGTTGATCCTTTGCAGACTGAGAAGAAGTGTAAAAAGTGTGGTGAGAAAGCAAGGCCTGAAGAAAAAGTTTTAGATACTTGGGCAACTTCGTCTTTGACTCCACAAATTACATCATTTTTAGTAGATGGGAAAATTAAAATTCCTTTTTCATTAAGACCTCAAGCTCACGATATAATTAGAACTTGGGCTTTTTACACAATTGTTAAATCTCATTTGCATGAAAATAAAATTCCGTGGGAAGATGTGATGGTTTCTGGTTTTGTAACTTTAGGAGGGGAGAAAATGTCAAAATCTAAAGGTAATGTTATTGATCCTCAAATTGTTTTAGATAATTATGGTGCAGATGCTTTGAGATATTGGGCTGCTAGTTCTAGTTTAGGAAATGATTTGGATTATCAAGAGCAGGACTTGGTTGCTGGGAAGAAGTTTATTAATAAAATTTTTAATGCAGCTAAATTTGTTTTTATGAATCTTGAGAATTATAAACCTAAGAAAAAGCCTAGAAAATTAGAAAGATTAGATGAGTTGTTTTTGGAAAAATTAGATAAGCTTGTGAATAGTGTTGATTATAGGTTTGAGAATTATGAATATTCAAAAGCTAAGTTTGATGTTGATAATTTTTTCTGGAAAGATTTTGCTGATAATTATTTAGAGTTAGTTAAGTTTAGAGTTTATAATGAGAAGGGTGATAAGAAGTTGTCTGCTCAATATACTTTGTATGAGAGTTTGTTGACTATTTTGAAGTTGATGGCACCTATAACTCCTTTTGTTACTGAGGAAATTTATCAGAATTATTATAAGAAATTTGAGAAAGAAAAAAGTATTCATTTATGTGATTGGCCTAAATCTTCTGGAAAGCATAAAGATAAATATGATGATGTTTTTGATAAGTTAGTTGAGATAGTTGGAAAAATTAGGCAAGAAAAAGCTAAGGCTCAGAAAAGTGTTAAGGCTGAGATAAAGTTGAGTTTGGAGAAGAGAGATTTTGATATGTTGAAAGATATGATGGATGATTTTAAGGCTGTTGTTAGTGCTGTTGAGATTAA
>JAHIVP010000034.1 GCA_018816335.1 Nanobdellota archaeon
ATCAGCACTCAAATTAATCGCAGTAATATTTGTATTATTAATCTCAAAAATAACTGTCCCATTTGTATTTGTTAAAGTAACATTAAAACCCCCAACTCCAGAATTATTCAAAGTTGCATTATCATCCCAATAATTTGAAAAAGTAGGATATAAATTATCTACAGATTCCTCACCTAAAAAAGAATAAGAAGGTTCAGTAGATACCAAAATTCTAACTGAAAAATCATCGTAATAAATTACATCCGCATTATTAGACATAGCAATTCCCACCTTCCCATTAGCATGTCCTGCAAAAGAATTCTGAGTTAAATTCCAAGAAGAACCTTCAACAGTATTTGTAGTCCAGATCTTAGCTTTCAAATCATCTTCATAGTTCCAAAACTTCAACCAATACTCTTCATTCAAAACCCATCCTACAGATGTAGAACTTCCCCAGTCTCGCGCATCATCTAAAAATTGCAAAGTCCCAATAGCATTATGCAAATTAGCACAATATCCCTGTCCTCCAGCATCCATTCGAGTACTTAACCCTGGTCTTGATGAGTCTCCTCCAGCAAAAGTAGTAACATTAATTTTAATTTGTAATTCTACATTATCTAAATTAGGAAATAAATCAACCATAAGTTTATTGGGATCTCCACTACCCCCACTTCCTTTCAACTGATTATTTACAATCTCCCATTCAGAACCTCCAGCCTCAGAATAAGTTGATTCTGAAGTTATATCTACATTATTTGCTCTATTATAATCATCAAAAAAAAGATAAACATTAGAATTATTTTCAGGGGGACTATCAGCATTAGAATAACCATAATAAATATAATAATTACTATCACTACTCGAGGCTGGAATATTCTCCTGGATTCTAAACATCAAACTAGTATTGGTATCATTAAATGAAGAGGTATTAATTCTATCAATCTCATTATAATCTGTTCCATTATAAAAAATAATACGAGTATCATTCCCTGTAAATAAAAAGTTTCCCCCACTAGTGTTAAGATTCATAGTAAAAGTATAATTAGTAGTCAATACAAGAGTCACATCATTATTAGTAATATTAATCTGTTGCCTATATTCCCAACTCTCATTCCACCAAGAAGTATCAGCAAAACTAGAATATTTATCAGGGGTTGGAGAATTAAAGTTAATAAGGGGAATAGCAAAAACCAAGGGAATAGATAACATAATTATAATCAAAATAATCACTTCTTTTTTCATATGATATAATAAAATATAATATATATAAAACTAACTTTCAATTGAGAGTGTCCAAAAATTCTATAAAAGTACAAGAATTCTTGACGTTATTTCATTAATTTACTTCATTCGGGAGGGAGAGTTTTGGGGGATGGTGGTGGGTTATGAAATAACATCATAAAAATAAGAAGGATAACTTTATTTGTTAGACACGCTCTTTTCAATCTTAATAACCTTCCCATTAACAACAGCATCAGAAAGCTTTTTCCTAGCATTTAATAAAATTCTATGAAAAGTAGGTTGAGAAACATTCATCTTCTCAGCACACTCATTTTGATCTAATTGTAAAAAATCTTTTAATCTTATAGCTTCAAATTCATCAGCTTCCAAAGTAGACTCTTCTAAATCTATCTTTCTAATTCCAGCAGGTTTAAAATAAGAAGAATTCGGATTTCCTCGAATTCTTCTCCTTCTACAAGGCCTAACCATTCTTTCTCTGACCTACACCAAAAGCTCTTCGGCCTCTTCCTAATCCCTGACCACAAGGTCCCATTTGTCTTCCAGCAACAGGTTTTGTATCTTCACAAGGTCCCATTTGTCTTCCAGTTTTAGGTCCTTTTCCTTCAGGTCCTGTTCCATCTTTATTTGGCATTTTTTTGTTCTCCATATTTAGTTATGAATATATATTCATAATACTATTTAAATGTTTCGGAAGAAAGATTTAACAAATTTAAAGGAAATATAAGAAACCTTGGTGTCTTAAATTTAAATGTTTCGGAAGAAAGATTTAACAAATTTAAAGGAAATATAAGAAACCTTGGTGTCTTAAATTTAAATG
>JAHIVP010000035.1 GCA_018816335.1 Nanobdellota archaeon
ATTGTAATAATGTTTAACTAACAAAAAGGAAGTAGAAAGAAACCTTGGTGTCTTTCAAAACATTATTGTAATAATGTTTAACTAACAAAAAGGAAGTAGAAAGAAACCTTGGTGTCTTTCAAAACATTTATATTCTAAACCCTAATATTTATTAATCCTAATTCTATAATATATTTATGAAAAAAGAGATAATTATACTAATTTTACTAATCCTACTAGTCCTCCCTCTATCATCAGCAATTGATATAGAATTTAATAAAGTTACATATCAACCAAGAGATGTTCTTTTAGCAACAATAGAAGGAAACATAGTTGGAGGAATACCTAAAGAAAATATATTTTTTATGGATGACAGAGTTCAAGCACCAATGAAGTATAATGTAGCAAGATTTTTAGATAAATATTATATTTATGCAATCCTTCCAAACACTAGAAAAAATTACACTTTGAGAATTGAAAATCTTCATTATTTTGAAGAAGGAGAAGACAAAATAAATGACTTACAAAAAAACTTTACTATTGAAGGAAACATAACAGAATTCACTCCAGACACAGGATTCATAATAACTCAAGATGATTTTGAAATAGAAGTTGAATCAAATAGAAGAGGAATAACAGTAACATCAGAAATTGCAGGTTTATCTTCTCAGAGATATATCCCAGCAGGACAAAAAAAGAAATTCACTTATTCAATTACTGGATTAGAACAATTTGTAATCACAACCCTAACTTTTACTTCAGACCCAGGAGCTCAATCAACAACCATACCTGTTCAGATAATTACTCCAGAACAAAACATTACTTATCCAGAACAAAACACAACAATTAATCAAACAACAAATATAACTATAGAATCAAATATATCAACACTTGAATTTCCAACTAATAATGTAACCTCATCAATAAAAGTAGGAGAACCAAGCAAATACAATATTTATTTATCAAACACAGGAAATCAAACAATATCAAATATTCAAATTGAAAAAGATTCAGACATAATAACTTCTATAGTTCCTTCTTCATTTGACTTAGGACCTCAAGAATATAAATACATAAACTTCACTTTATTATCTTCAACACAAGGAACATATGATATTGAAGTCACTGCCTCTTCTGGAAATCATGAAGCTAAACTTTATTTTAATATTGAGGTCACAACTGAAAACACATCATCTCAACAAACCTGTGTTTCAATAGGTGGAAACATTTGTCCAACAGGATATTTTTGCAGCCAAGGAATTGTTCAAACAACAGTAGACGGAAGTTGTTGTATTAATGGAGGAATTTGTTCTTTAACATCTTCATCATCGTCAAGCAGTGGAGGAGGAACAGAAGGAGATTCAAACACAACAACATATATTCTTATAATTTTAATAGTAGCAGTTTTAGGAGGAATAGGATATTTTGTATATAAAAAATACAAATCAAGAAAAGTTCCAGACAAAATGAAAACAACTACAAAAAAATTCGAACAAAGATTCAAACCTAGAGAAAAACCAACAGCTGTCAGAGGAAAAATCACAAGAATTTAATTTTTCTTTTTAGACTTCTTATCCTGCTCCTCAACCTTCTTATCAATCCTTTCCTGAATAACTTTCTCAAAATCAGGATCAACTTCTTTCAAACGATTAATTAACATATTCCTCTCAAAAGTAACAGTCTTAGCAATCTCATCATATTGATGCAACCTTTTCATAACATCATTAAATAAATTATTCAAACTAAAATTATCAATCCTCAAAGAAGTAGGTTTTACAACTTCAATATGAGAAGGCATATATTTAAACAAAATCATCACAACAACATTCACATCATTACATTCTAGATTCACATCAGCAAAAGTTGAAAACAAATCACTATCTTTATATGGTTTAACCTCTGCAATATTTTTCTCTTTTATCTCAACACCTTTCTCACTTCCCAAACTTTCCATAAACTCACCCATAGTTTTCTCTATATGTTCTTTTGGTTTCCCAATCATTTCAAATATCATTGAACACTCATATTTTTCATCAGTCATTTTTCATCTAATTCCATATATTTTTTATTCTTATGATTTTTTATAAAAACAAAAACCACAAAAACCAATACAAACCCCAGAAAACTATACATTAAAAAGCTTTTGATTTTCTCTGAATCAGATTCATAAACAATTTCCTCACTTTTACTATTTAATCTAATCACTTCCACACTCTTTACTTCCTTTTCTCTCTCTATTACTTCTTCAATAACACTAGCAGTTACTTCAACTCTCTCAAATTCTTCTCTCTCTTCATCTGCATCTTCACTCTTAATATCCTTAATTTCTTCTTCAATATTCTCTGAACTTATTCCAACATTCAACTTATAATCTCCAAACATATCAATACTACTTCCTTTTCTAATCTTAACAATCATATCACCTTCCCCACTAAAATCTTTATTTATCTTCAATTTAAAAACCTCTTCATCACTAATCGCTTCTTTTACATAATAATAACAACTCTTCCACTTCTCATCATAAATCTGAGCTATTCTTTCTCCATTTCCTAAAATTTCAATTTTAACATCATATACACCCTCAGAAAAATCTACTAATTTTAAAGAAATTTCAAACTCCTCATCAACCACAACATTTTCAGGATAATTAATTTGAATATCTTTAGCACTAACAAAACTACATAAAAATAATATCAAAATCAAAACACTCCAGATATTTTTTCCCGCACCAGCGAAATCTTGAAATCTATTCTGCGCGAAGGCGCAGTTTGATTTCGATGGACAGAAAAAAATCTTATTCCCAAACTCCTGAGATTTTTTTCCCACATAGACACTCTCCTTTTTTTAATTTATTATAAATAATTTCATACCCACTTCTATCAATCACAATCTCCCCACACTTAGGACATATTGTATTCTCTCCCTCCTCATCTCTAATATTCCCAACATAAACATATTTCATTTTTTCTTTTCCAATTTTCAACGATTTATTTAATATTTTTTTTGAAGTCGGTTCCAGATTTGATAATTTATATGTAGGAAAAAAACCACTAAAATGTAAAGGAACATTTTTCCCTAAATTTTCTCCAACCCAATTAATCAATTTTTTTATCTGCTGTTCATTAGTATTTTTTCCAGGAATCAATAAGTTAGTAACTTCCAACCAAATTTTATTTTTCTTCAACAATCTCAAACTTTCTAAAACAGGTTTCAATCTTCCTCCACAATTTTTCCTATAAAATTCATCAGACATCGCCTTCAAATCAATATTTGCTCCATCTATATATTCACACAATTTTTTCAAAGGCTCTGGATTAATAAAACCATTACTAACAATCACATTCTTCAAACCTTTCTTTTTAGCCAACATCATTATTTCAATTATATACTCATATGAAACTAAAGGCTCAGTATAAGTATAAGAAATTGATTTACATCCAGATTCAACTGCTTTTTTAACAACATCAATAACTTTAAATTTTTTCATACAAAATTCTTCTGACCCTTTTTGAGATATTAAATAATTCTGACAATGATCACACCTTAAATTACACCCAGCCATACCAATAGAAAAACTTTTACTTCCAGGAAAAAAATGAAACAAAGGTTTTTTCTCAATTGGATCAATATTTGTTGAAACAGGATAATCATAATTCAGTGCATAAAGTTTCCATCCAACATTTTTTCTCACTTTACACTTTCCACATTCTCCTTCCTTAATAACACAATAATGAGGACACAATTCACACTGAACTTTTCTTCCCTTAATTTTCTTCCAAAACTCAGCTCTTTTCATAGAATAATCTAGTAATCTAAATATAAAAAATTATAGTTCAAGAATTAAACACATCTACAAGCCTTATAACCTTTATTCAAAGCAGAATCTTTTGTATTAAATTTCACACTATTTTTAGGTTGAATATTCTTTGCATAAGGACAATTTTTCTCATGAAATTTCTTTCCTTCTTTTGCAGCAATATAAGTTTTTTTAGCAGTTGGAGATTTAACAGTCTTAACAACAACTCTTTCAGTTACAACTGGTTTTGGAGTCACAACTCTAAAATTTTTAAAATCTTTCTGAATATCTTCTAGAATCTTTGCTACCATTTGCTGTCCTTGCTTCAGACCCATAAAATCTTCTTGCAACTTCTTTATATCTTCCTTTGCTCTATGAAAAGATCCCTTAACATTATTTTGAAAACTCATTTTCTATATTTTTATTAGAAATTTTTACTATATAAATCTTTCGTTTTATGTAACTATACAGTGACATCATAACCCAAAGACCTTCATGACATTCTTGATATTGTTATTAATTAACTACCCTCAACATAATATTGGAATTAACAACAAAAATTTTTGAGTATGAATATATAATATATCCACTCAAAAATTTTCCTGGGGGTGGAAAATATATTCAGAACATCTGCGCGAAACATTCTCTCGATTGATATGATGGGGCCTACATTGGTTGGAGTGGTTAAGAGATAATGTTAAGAAGATGTTCCTCAGAACATCTGCGCAAAACGTTTCGCCTTCTTCCGAACATGTTTCAAATTAATAACCCAATTCTTCCCAGAATCTTGCAATATTTTTGGAGAAAAAAAGAACCACCCTTCATGATTCACTCTCAAAGCAATTATAGGATTCAATCCAAATATCTCAGAAAAAATCATAAAATTCTCAATCTGTTCCTTAGTAATATACTTCACAGTTTTCTTTGTTGATTTAGCTTCAATTGCAAACTTCTTTCCCTTTTTCCCAGCTATTAAATCACAATCAGCATTATCCATTGTCCCACTTCCAGCAACACGAACAACCCTATAACAATTATCAACAAACATCTGATATAATTCTCTTTCAGCTTTACTTCCTTTTGCTTTATTTCCTGGCATTTTTATAGTAATGAATAATAACTTTTAAATTTACCCCTATGATATCTATTTGAGAATTTTTAAGGATTAATAATTTAAGGGTGCGAAATGGGAACCTGGGAGGATGGAGGAGGTAGCGGATTTCGCAGGAGGCATATTTATATAATAAATAATATATCTCTAAACATGGACCATTCAACAAAAATAGGATTTAATTTTGGAATAACTTCAACAATAATAACAATTCTAGCTTTAATGGTAGGTCTAAACTCAGGAACACATTTAAGATTAGCAGTTATAGGGGGGATATTAATCATAGCAATTGCAGACTCAATGTCAGACGCTTTAGGAATTCACATATCTGAAGAAGGAGAAGGAAAACACACATCAAGAGAAATATGGAAATCAACTCTTGTAACATTCTTTACAAAATTTATCCTAGCATTAATTTTCCTAGTTCCAATATTAGTTTTTGATTTATCAATAGCAATAAAAATTAATTTAATTTTAGGACTAGCTATTTTAGGAACACTAAGTTATTTCATAGCAAAACGAGAAAAAGCTAAACCAATAAAAATAATATCAGAACATCTAGTTTTCGCAACAATTATAATAACAATAGCACACTTCTTAGGAATTTGGGTTGCTAACACCTTTGGTTAAATATCTTTAGCTTGCAAAGTTCGTCTCCCATTTGCCTTTGCTCTCTCACCAGCCTTAAGAACAAGTTCTTTCACAACTTCATCCAAAGCATCTGGGAAATCTCCAGCTACATTCAAATCTTTTACAACTTCCTTAATTTTACTTTTTATAATTATATCTGTCATATTAAATTTCCTCCTTTCATCTCTTTGAAATTTAATGCTTGAAAATTCAAGGAATTTTCAATGTCTCAAACTCTTTCAACCCATTCTGCGCGAAGGCGCAGTCTTAAGAGTTTGAGTACTTAAATTTCCTCCTTTCACTTATATAATCTATACTAAATTTATTTCCCTTGCTATTTTCTTAACAGCTCCAATTGCAATCTCAAAAAATTCTCCCAACTCAAGTCCAGTTTTCTCAATTTCTTTAACAAGTTCTCTATTACAATTCGCTGCAAAAGCTTTGTCTTTAAACTTCTTTTTCAAACCTTTGACTTCCATATCACTTATCTTTCCACCCCTCATCAAAGCATAAGCATAAATAATTCCTGTCAATGTTTCAGAAGCAATCAAAGCATGTTCAATCTTTTTAGTTCTTTGTTTTTCTTTCAAAACAGGAATCTCATCATACCCATAACCATGACTCTGAACAATCGAAATAAATTCATCATCAAATCCTTTTTCTTTTAACATCTCAACAGCTTTAGAACAATGTTTCGCCCAATCTTCTTTTGTTAAACTCCAGTCAATATCATGTAATAACCCAATCATCTCCCAATACTCCACATCTTCATTAAACTTCTCAGCCAAAGCCCTCATAATAGCCTCTGTTTCAAGATAATGATTCATATCACTCTCAAGCTGAGGCATACTCTTCAGCCACTCAACAGCCTCGTCTCGTGTAATTGGCGATGTCATTTTTCTTTAGAATCTAATGGTTTCATAAATGGAAATAATATAACATCTCTAATAGATGGAGAATTTGTTAATAACATAACTAACCTATCAACTCCGATTCCTACTCCAGATGTAGGAGGCATTCCAACCTTTAACATGTTTAGAAAGTCTTCATCTAATCTCTGAGATTCTTCATCTTTTGATAATAATTTCTCTTGTTCTCTCCAATATTTCTCTAGGATTTCAGGATCATTCAATTCAGAGTAGATATTTCCCAATTCCCATCCATTAATATAAGGTTCAAACCGCTCAGCATAAGAAGGATCACTTTCTTTTGGTTTTGCTAACCCACAAGTTTCAAAAGGATAGTCATAAACAATAGTAGGTTGTACTAAATGCTCTTCAACCAACTCCCCAAATATTTCCTCAATCGCAATACCTCTTTTGAATACAGGAATATCAATTTTTAATTCTTTTAGCTTTTTCTTTAAATTTTCATCAGACATTTTTTTAACATCAATTTTTCCATATCTTTTAATTGAATCAACCATCTTAATCCTTTTCCATGGTCTCTTAAAATCAATTGTCTTTCCTTGGTATTCTATCTTTGTGCTTCCTGTAACTTTTTTAGTTACAGATTCTAACATCTCTTCAACTAAATCCATGTTATTCTCATAATCAGAATAAGCACACATAGTCTCCATTAATGTAAATTCAGGATTGTGAGTAGCATCGATTCCTTCATTCCTAAAATCCGGAGAAAACTCAAATACTCTTTCATAACCTCCACCAATAAGTCGTTTTAGATACATCTCATTAGAGATTCTCATATAAACTTTCATATCAAGAGCATTTAACTTCGATTCAAATGGTTTCGCCGAAGTCCCTCCATATATTGGTTGTAATATTGGAGTTTGAACTTCAACATATCCTTTTTCAAACAAAAACTCTCTAATAGCCTCAACAATCTTTTGTCTCTTAACAAAAACCTCCTTCACCCCCGGATTCATAATCAAATCTAAATACCTCTTCCTATACCTCTCTTCTTTATCCTGCAATCCATGCCACTTCTCAGGTAAAGGCAAAATAGATTTAGATAAAATAGTAATTTCCTTAACTAAAACACTCAACTCTCCTCTCTTAGTTCTAAATATACTTCCCTCCACCCCCACATGATCTCCGCTATCAATAAATTTTTTAAAAAAATCAAAAACTTTTCCAGGAGTTTCTTTTTCCTGTAGAACAATTTGAACCTTTCCTGTTCCATCCTGCAATGTCCCAAAAGCAATCTTTCCCAAATCTCTCAACGTCATCAACCTTCCAGCCACCTTAACTTTATCCTTACTCTTCCCCTCATTCTTCAACTTCTTATACTTCTCCTGCAATTCTCCAGATTTATTCTTAACATCATATCTATTAGGATAAGGATTAATTCCCAAATCTCTCAACGTCTTAATTTTTCTTTTTCTTTCATTAACTATTTCATCTTGCCGACTCATAATTTATATAGAAAAAAATACTTTATATATCTTATTAAAACTAAAGACCAAAGGTCTTTTCAAACCTACAACTCGTTCAACTATCAGGGCCTCTCCTGGTGGCGAACGATTTCAGGTCAGTGTCGAGCAAGTGCGAGACTTGCAGTTCCCAACGATAAAAAACAATCAACGAGTGAGATCGCGAGTTGTGGAAAGAGTTGTGGTACTAAAGACCAAAAGTCTTCTCAAACTCTCTTACTTGTGCACACTTTACAGAAAAATCTCTACCTTTTTCAGTTATCTTAATTACACTCTTAGTTCCAATCTTATTCTTCTCAATTAAAACCTGTTCAGTTAACTCATCTAAATATCCCTTCATTTGATTATGTGACAAATTTGCTTTATACATAAGATGTGTAGGCTTTATCTCTCCGCCCTTTTCAAGTATAATAGATAACATATCAGCAATTATATCAAGTCTACTTCGCTTTCTTTCCATTTTGAATTATCTAAAAATGGGAAGTTTGAAAATTTCCTGTTTTCATTTCTTTCCATTCTTTTTCTTACCCAGAAAACCTTTATATGATTTTCCGTGTTGTAGTATACGTATAATTAGCACTAACAACAATATATAACTTACTAATTGTATAACCTGGGCTATAGCATAGAAAACTACAAACTTAGAAAGAATAAATATCACTTGACTAAAAGCCAACAAACTCAAAGCTGAAATTAATAATTTTGTATTATCAGACTTATTCTTTTTGTAAACTTCATAATAATTTCCAATAATCAAAATCAAAAGTATCAAAGCTGTTAAGTGAAATAAATAATAAAACCCTACACTAAACAAAGCTGAAATTAATAAAAAATAAACTCCAAAAATAAAATCCCCTGCAAATGTTTTTTTAAACGGAAGTCTGTAAATCATAAAAAAACCAGCTAATGTTAACAACTTATGCCAAAAAAATCCAACATAATAAAATATATCCACAGACTGAACAGCTTGATAAGTCACAATAATCTGCCCAACAGTTTGTGTAAATGATGTATCATAATATAAAATCAATTTTGTTAATATCGTCGCTAATTCTGCTAATGCAATCAATAAAAACCCAATTCCAAGATATAAAGAATTTTTATTTTTATTTAATTTATAATTTTTATAAGAAAATATAAAAAACAAAAACAAGATTACAAAACTAAACACTTCAATAATAACATCTGGACTAAGAAACCAGTCAGGTGTAAATACAATCTTCATTTTAGTAAAACTGCAAATTAAATTTCATTTAAAAAGCTTATGAAACTGATTTCTATAATTCTTTTCTGAATAATTTTTTCACAATTGCTTTAAAAGCAAACTTCTTATTAATATTAACTCCACCACAACCAAGATCCCCATTTGGGCAAACATATTATAGGGGATCTTGGAATTATATTAAAATTAAATTTCACATAAACCAAACACACCCTTGCCCTCCTTAAGGAGGGCTTATATTCACAAATAATTGAAAGGAGGTCGAGCAACTTCGCGAGTGGAGGGGAGGAGAAATTCTCAACTTAAGGCGAGCGGGGTTGGAAGATAAAAAACAAAATGCAAAAACTTGAACAAATAAAACTACCAAAAGAACTTGAAAAAGAAGTTCTAATTTTATATGAACTTGGACTAGAACAATATGAAATAGACTACTTGTTATATATTAAAACAAAAAACATAAGAAGTTCTAAATGGGAACATTAGATATTTTACTCATTTAGAATCTGAACCCATCGTCTCTAATGCTGAACCCCTACCTCTTCCAGGAACCACAATTTTGACAGGCATGTTATATTGATTACCACAAACATCACAAAGCTTTCTCCCTGTTGCAGGATCAATTGATTTTTCTGTTTCAGGGTCCCCATTACTACCACAATTATAACAATATAATCTTTCACTTCCCATAAAGTATTAATTAATAGATACTATTTAAAGATTAATATAATTTATTATATACAATTAGAAACGCAAAATCTTAAATCCACTTAAACCCTGAAACTTTTCATCTAGGAAATCAACTCTCCTAATCTGAGAATGAGGTGGCCCTTGTTTACATAATTCAACCATATCATTTACTTCTTTAGAATTACCTTCAACTACAATTTCAATACTCCCATCTTCTTTATTCCTAACAAAACCCTTCACTCCAACCTTATCAGCACTATCCTTAATATACTTTCTAAAAAAAACACCCTGAACAGTTCCAAAAATAAAAATTTTCATCGCTTTCTTCATAAGTTATCCTAATTGTTTATCTTTTTAAAACTTATCCCTTTATTAGAACCAATTCCACGGCCAAAATTTCCAATCTTTCCAAGATTCTTCTATTGGTGAGAGAGCTAGAGCATCACTATAAAGCCAGCCATCCCAAATTAGCCCTCCGTTTTCCCATACATAAGAATATGCTTGTGTTTCATCAACAGGTTGAAAAGCAGTAAGATCAGCAACCCCATTAGCATTTGCATCTCCAACTAAAAATCTATCATAAGGTCCCCATTCTTCAATAAGATTTATAGGAATATGTGCTCCTACAGAATTAGCTAAAGGAAAACTATATTTTGCTATTGGTTCAATTTTTGATATTCCTGATTGTGTAGATGATCCTTTCCATATGTAAGCATGATAATAATCCTTCTCTCCTGTAACAGGCATCCTAATAAACATCATCAAATCATCTATTCCATCCCCCTCTATAAAATCCCCAACATATACTTTCTCAGCCCAATCAGTATTAAAAAGACATTTTGTCCAATTCCCTATTGAAGTACAATCAGCAAAATATAGCGGACCACTAAATTCATATTCAAACCCTTTTCCAGAAACATAACCATATATGAAGACGTAAGAAGAATCTTTCTGGAGGAGCATTAGTTCATCTTTATTATCCTTATCAAAATCTCCTACTATTACTCCTCCTTCACTAATATATTCAGTCATAAATGGATTATTATCTGTTACACTTCCAATCCACATCAGCGATCGAGATGTTCCAAATGTAATTTCCGCAATCAATCCTCCTGGAACTGATGAATATACATTTCTTATGGATGCAGTTTTTCCCCCTGTTCCATTAAAATTCCCAATAACACTAACTTCACCATTTGAATCTCCATCATCCTCTCCTTCCCCCCCATCTTCTCCATTATTTTCTTCAGAAACACACTCCATATTCCAACAAACTTGCCCTGTAGGACAATAGTAATCCGTTGTAATACATCTCCTGTTATATCCACATTCATTATATTGTAATAAGGTATCTCCCATACACACATAATTCCTCCCTCCACAATCCTCAACAGTTGTACATTCACCCCAAACACACTCTCCATCTCGACAAAATGAATTTGAAGGACAGTAGTAATTACCAACAATACATCTTCCATTAGGCCCGCATTCATTAAATTGTGTATAATCTTCATCCAACGAATAATCTATAATACACATCTCATCCCTCCCACCACAATCTTCTACAGTTATACATTCCTTCCCAACACATGCTCCATTCTCACAAACTTTGTTAGTAGGACATTCTGAATCAATTGTGCACCTATTTATAACACACCTCCCATCTCGACAAATAAAATGATCCTCATCACAATTATATCTAGAGATAATACATTTTCCTGTCCAACAAGCATTTTCCACTAAAACGTTTCCTTGACAAGAAGGATTTCTCAATCCACAATCATCCGCATTTCCACATTCATGATAATTACAATCAATATAATCAAAACAATCATCATCTACACAATCAATCCGACCATCCCCGTCATTATCTCGCAAATCCCAACAATTTTCTTTATTAACACACCTTCCCTCACTGCATTCTTGAGGAGGATTACTATTTCCACAATCTATTCTGCTTACATTACATATTCCTCGATCACAAATATTTTGGTGTAAAAGGCCCCATTGACAATAAGGGTTTGCCCCCCCACAATCATCCGCAGTTCCACATTCATTTCCCCTACAGAAATAATCTCCAACACAATCATCATCCGCACAATCAATCCGACCATCCCCATCATTATCATCAATATCCCAACAGATTTCACTAGATCCACACAAATTAGGATCATCAACACAAGGATCCTCCCCTTCACAATATGGATCTCCTGCACAATCATCATCTGCACAATCTACATCTCCATCTCCATCATCATCATCTGAATTATCACAAGAAACTTCATAGGATTCACATCCAGGTCCTCCAGTAGGAGCACAATCCCAACTGCCATCTTCAAACTCCATACATGTTGTACAAGGAGGACAATTACATTGAGTTGTAGCCCTAACTTCTGCTAAATAATCTCCCCCACCACCAACAACATAATACTCCCCTTCTGGAAGTGAAGAAACATCAACATCATTTAAATTTCCAATCACTCCATCCTTCGCAATCCAATCAATCCCTAAAAATCTCTCTCTTTCCATAACAATAGAATCAGAAGCAATAACAAAACTCATACTAAACAATAATATCAAACTAAAAACAATCACCTTTTTATTCATATCAACCCAAAGAATTAATTATTTATAAAACTATCTTCGATCAACCTCATTATTAATCAAAACCACAACTTGAGAAGCAAATAAATTATTAGGCCCAACAGAAATACTATTAATCTTCTTCTTCAAACTCTTCATCTCTTTCTTAGGCAAACCATCATGGTCTCCAATTAAAAAAACAGCATCATCATTCAGTTCAACATTTCTAATATCCTCACCTTTTTTATCTAAAATATAAATCTGCTTTCCTTCTTCAATCATCTCATCTATAACTTTAATTAAACTCTTCTTTTCAACATAATATCCATCAACAATTTTATTCTTCCTTCCTTCCTTATATTTATATAACATTCTCTTTATCAACCCAGCAATATCTTTTTTACTTATCTCAATCTCCCCCTTCAAATCTTCTCCAGGAAATAATTCTAAATGTTTAGTTGGATCTGGCTGTCCATCAAAAACAAGATGAATCTTAACATCTTTTCTCATATCATTAGAAATAAACAAACTCTGAATAACAAAATTACAAACAATATCCATTCTTCCAGCATGCATCAAATTCTTCCCAATATATTTACCTTCAGTAACCGCTCGTTTTGAATAATAAATAAATTCTCTCATATTTTAATTCCTCTGAAATTGAACCTATTATCTTCTAGAAATCACTCTTTATAAATTAATCAGATCTAATTTTAAACCAAGATTCTCCTAGAGCAATAACATCATCATCTTTACTCACCCAAACCATATCTAATATTCCAATACCTCTTTCTTCTCTAGGTTCACTTGTGTGTACCTCAACAACATCTCCAATATTTACTTGCCCACTCATCTCATAACTCTGAGCAGCATGCAATACTCCTCCATTCCTAACACATTTTTTTGCAATTCTTAACATAGCAGGAACACCCATACAAGCAACATACAAATCAGGACATCTTCCATTACTCTCTTCATTATTTCCAACAGATCTTTTATAAGCCTCAACCCTATTTTCATCAACAACTGTTTTATTTCCTAAATAAGGGAACCTTATACTATTTGGATCCATAACATTACGAACAGCACTAATAACTCTTCTTTCAGTTTGGTTTCTTATAACTCTTGACTCAGGACTAATCCTTAAATCATCTCCATTATAAACCATCTCAACAAATTTTATTCCAAATGATCTCGGATTAAGATGACCCCAACCATTCTCACCAATAAGTGAACAAACATACATCCCAGGAGCAATAACATCTTTCAAACCCATTTTCTGAGCAAATTCTTTATCTCTATGAATTCTTTCAATATCTCCGACAGCATCACAATAATCTGGATCCCATTTATCTTTTTCAATTTTCATTTTAATTTTAATTAAATACAAACTCTGGACGAGCTATAATTCCTCCTTCCTTAACTTTTCTATATACTCCAACAAATCTATCACCAATAAAACCCACAAATTTATCTTCTTCAAGCTCCCCAACAACATCTTCTTTAAACAAAGGCTTTCCTGTCCACAACTTCTTCAAATTTTTTTCATTAATTTCAACAACAGGAAGAATTTTAGATATAATCTCTCCTGGAACTAAAATTTCTCTTAATAAACTTTCATCATTTTTCTCTTTCCACAATTTAACAGCTTTTTCAACATCATATAAATTAACAATATCTTTCTCTTCAAATATTCCAGCTTTTGTTCTCCTTAATTCTAACATATGAGCCCCACCAATAACCTCACCCAAATCAGAAATTAATTTCCTTATATAAGTTCCAGCTTCGACTTCAGTTTCAAACAAAACATCTCTTCCGACAGAATCCTCATGTTGTTCGTGCGAAGGCACGTCTTGGGATTCTGTGGCGCCGGAAACCTTTGGTTTCCGAGCGTTATCAATCTCTAAAATATCCCAACTAAAAACTTCTCTCTCCCTCTCTCGCCTAGCAACTCTAGATCTCACAGGAGGAGTCTGCTTAATCTTTCCTACAAACTTTTGCATCTCTTCTTTTAATTTTTTCTCATCTATCTCTTTATGTAACCTCATAATTCCAACATAAGTTTTATTATGTCCCATAAAATATCCAAGCAACTTACAAGCTCTTCCTAACATAACAGGCAAAACTCCTGTAACTTTTGGATCAAGTGTCCCAGCATGACTTGTTTTATTTAATCCAAGAGATTTCTTAACAATTATATCAACTCCAAACGACGTCGGCCCACTACATTTATCAACATTAATAATACTAAAATTAATCAAATCTTCAATTGGTTTTTCTTTTTGAATCTTTTTTATATCCACCATAAAATTATATCAAGAATTCAGTTAATAAATCATTCGTTCATCCAATCAATTAGTCTATAAGCATTATCTAATGCAGTATGTCCTTTTTCTGTTACCACATACCTTCCATTATCAAACCTGTCAATTAACTCAGCGCCAATCATATCATTTCTCCATCTATAGAATGTTCTTACACTTATTCCAACTCTTTCTGAAATTTCAGCAGGTCCTCCTCTGCCAAGTTCCATATCTCTTAAAGCATGGATTCTTCCATTTGATTTTAGAGCTTTATTAACTTTTCCTGCCTGACAGCTTTGCACATTAACTAGATGACTTTTTGTGCAGGGAGCTTTTTTGCTACATCATTGAAATTCACCTCCAATTTTAATTCACAGATTTCATGGATTAATACCACTAAATTATGAGTTAGGACTTTGCATAAAATCTCATTTGCTTGACTTTTGTCTGATTTGCATCTTAGAAAATCTCCAAACTTCCTCTTAATCATCGCAAAACAAGTTTCAATATTAGAACGCTTATGATAATGTCGAGCAAATTCCATGTAGTTTTTAGTAAAAATATCAAACATACTCGCCCAAGTAGGAGAACCTTTGGAATTTCGCTTAGCGTTCTTCTTGAAAGGAATATAAGGCATTGCTCCAAGTTGTTTAGCCAATTCTAAATTATCTCTTGAAGAATAAGCCTTATCTGCTGTAATCTCTTTTACATTGAAATTCTGAGCAGTATCTTTCAATAAGGGATTAAACATTGGAGAATCGTTTGCTTTCCCTTCTGTAATTTCAACAGAAGTTATGATATTAGTTTTAACTCCACAAATTGCATGGCATTTTTTGTATCCTTTTTTCTTAGAATCTTTTTGAGTCCGAACATTTAACCATCGGTCAAATCTTCCAGTTCCGAAACCAGTTGAATCTACTGCAAATCTTTCTTCAACATTTTTTAGAGGAAGAGCAGAAATTGAAATTAAATAAGGAATAATAATATTCATTCCAGTGTCGTCGAAATAATTCAGAAGCGTATTGAAGTGTGGGACATCTTTGATATAACCAGCTTTCTTTGCAAGTTCTAAATCCGAAATTGTTCTACGAGAAGAAGTGTTTGAATAAATTTTAAGCATACAACAGAAAACCATATCTCTCAAAGATTTACGAGGACGACCAAAAGTATAAACTCTGGTTGGAACTATATTTAGAAGTTCATCAAGTAACTTATAGAACATAAGTTTTTCTTTTGTTTGGGCCTCATTGTATTCTTTCCACTCCTGAGTATGTTTTTTCTTTTCCGTAAGCTTTTTATATAACCATTGTTTTTGTTTTATTGATTCCATGTTCTTCGCGGGATGTGTGAATCTGGGGCTTCGGCCCCATTCATTTAATATGATGGGAAACAGACGCACCCTTTATCGTTGGTCGAGGCATATTTATTATTCCTCCCCCTCGCCTAAAAGGGTGCTTTTGTCTTATTTCTTAATATTCAGACGTCAAAAGGGTTTAAATAGTTTTCTATGGTTCAGTTAAACCATCCTGAACCGATGCACTACTAAATAGAGATTACATGGTTCAGAAAGATTTATTAAAACCAAAAAGTTAGATATTGTATGGTAAAAGCTAAAACTAAAGATATCAAAATAGATTTTGAAACGGAAGTTAAAGAAATTGATATTTCTAAATTAAGATTGGATTTAGATAATGTAAGATTCCAACATTTAAGGAAATTATTAACTGATAAGGAGATGGAAAATTTACTCTGGGGAGAAAAATCAACAAAAGACCTCTACAACCAAATTAAATTAGCAAAAGGGTTATATGAAGAACCAATTGTGGATTCAAATTTCGTTGTTCTTGAAGGAAATAGAAGATTGGTTTGTTTAAGACGATTAAAACAAGAAATAGATGGGGGTAAAATTTCTGAAATAAAAAAAGGAATCTTTGATAAAATAAAATGCAGAGTAATTCCAGAGCACATATCTGAATTAGATAAAGAGCTTCTTTTAGCAACACTTCATGTAAAAGGAAAAAAAGAATGGCCAGCTTTCAATAAAGCTAAGCAAATTCATACCCTATATACTAATTACGACATCTCTTACCAAAACCTTTCTAAATATCTTGGTATGGGAAAAGTTACTGTTATAAGGATGGTCGAAGCATACAAAAAAACCCAAGAATATGGTTTAAAATATTCTGAAGAAAAAAATTGGCATAAAAGATATACTTATTTTGATGAATTTTATAGAAGACAAGATTTAAAAGAGTTTAGAGAAATTAAAAAAAATGTTGATAAATTTTCTGCTTGGGTTCATGAAAATAAATTCACAAATCATAGGGATGTTCGTCTTCTTAGGCAAGTATTAGACGATGAAGATGCAAGAAATGCTCTTGAAATATATAATTTTGAAAAGGCCCTAAAAATACTTGAACAAAAGAATCCAGGGTTGAATGATAAAGATTTTAAACAAATACAAAAAACAATAAAAGTAGTTAATTCTTTTTCAAGAAAAGCCTTGATTGGAATAGTCAATGATACATCAAAGATAGCAGTAATTCAAAAATTAAAGAAAGAAATAGATTCCTTCCTTAAAGATATAAAATCTTTAGAAAAAAGATAAAAATTTAGTATATTAAAATGACATTCAAACTTTCCCCCTCAACATTAAACCTATTGAAAGAATGTCCTCGTTGTTTTTGGCTAGCACAGCATAAAGTTTGGAAACGTCCAGCAGGAATCTTCCCAAGTCTTCCAAGTGGAATGGATAGAATACTCAAAATCCACTTCGATAAGTTTAGAGATAAAGGACAACTTCCACCAGAACTTTGTGAGAATGGAGAATGCAAGGGAATGAAGTTGTTTGATGATAAAGAAAAATTGAAAATCTGGCAAAGCAACTTCAAAGGTGTTTCATTTACAGATAAAAAAGGGAATGAACTGCACGGAGCAGTAGATAATATTTTAGTGAAAGGCAAGAAATTAATCGTGCTTGATTATAAAACTCGAGGTTACGCTCTAAAGGAAGGCACAGCAGAACATTACAGACAACAGCAAAATATCTATAACTTTTTATTAAGAAAAAATGGTTATCAAACAGAGGATTATTTTTTCTTATTATTCTACATCCCTAGAGAAGTTATAGCGACAGGAGAAGTCATCTTCGACACAGAATTAGTTAAGATGAAAGTTGATGTTGAGAGTGCAGAAAAAGTTTGGAAGAAAGCTTTGAAGATGCTTGATGAAGATTGCCCAAAAGAAAGTTGTGAATGGTGCGAGGGACGATGAATTTAATAGTCTTGGGATTGATATTTGATTTTATTGGTGTTGGTATTCTAATATTTACAACTCTTTTTATTGGAGGTCATACAAGACATGAACAAGAGAAGTGGACGAGTCGAAAGAGATATTTTTGGGTTGGATGGACCTTGGATTTTAGAAAATCTTTTCCAAGATTGAGACAAACTTCGAAACTTGGAATAATCCCTCCAAAAAACTTGGGAAATGTAATTGGATTTATATTTATTGGGTTAGGTTTTTTACTTCAAATAATTGGGAATCTAAAATTACTCCCAACATAAAAATTAAAATGGAAGAGTGGAAATTAAAAACTTGTGAAGTTTGTGAAAAAGAATATCCAAAGGGGGTAGGAATAACAAAAATCTGGTTATTTGATGAAGACAAATATATAGATTATCCTGATTGGAAATATATTGGTTTTGAGGGGATTGAAGAGTTTGAGGGAAAGTCTTATTCCATTCTTTGTTTTTGTAGTAAGGAATGCTGGAAAAAACATTTGAGTATAGAAAATAATAAATAGCCTTTGTCTTTTCTTTCATCATGGAAAAAGAGGGAATAAAAGTCTTTGATATGTTCTCTGGATATGGAGGAGCAGAGTTTGCATTAGACAAAGCCGAAATCAAACATGAATGTGTTGGATTCTCAGAAATAAAAAAACACGCAATAAAATGTTTTGAAATAAATCATCCAGGAATAAAAAATTATGGAGACTGCACCAAAATAAACATTAATACCCTACCAAATTTTGATTTGTTAACTGGGGGATTTCCATGTCAACCATTTTCAGAGGCTGGAAAGCACAAAGGTGAATTAGATATTAGAGGGACATTGTTTGCAGATATAATTAGAATAGCAGAAGCAAAAAATCCAAAATATATGTTATTGGAAAATGTAAAAGGACTTACATTCAAAAATCACAAAAAAACTTTTGATAAAATATTATCTGAGATTGGTAGGGTGGGATATAAGGTTTATTGGAAGGTTATGAACTCAAAAGATTATGGAACCCCTCAAAGCAGAGAGAGAGTTATTTTTGTTTGTTTTAGAAAAGATATTGATAAAGGTTTTGAATTTCCAAAAGAGGAACCCCTTAAAATTTATTTAAAAGATTTGATAGAGAAAGACGTTCCAGAGAAATATAACTTTACGGAAAAGAGATTCAATGGATACATGAAAGATAGGTTTCCATCTGGAGATGATGAACATATCGTTTCTGTAGCTATAAGAAATAAAAATAGAAGCAAACATCAGCAATTAGGGCTTCCTTATGGAACTTTTCCAAAACAATACCACCTCGTTTTCAATAAAGACATTGGAGTAAGTTATGCAGTAAAATCTGCATCACATGAGTTCATGATTGCAACAATGAAATTGGAAAATATAAGGGGACTTACACCAAAAGAGTGCTTTCGTCTCATGGGTTTCTTTAATGACGAGATAAACTTGGATGGATTATCTGAGTCCCAAAAATATGACTTAGCTGGAAATGGATGGGATATTAATTTAGTTTCAAAGATACTTGAAAAAATGTTTCATAATTAACTGGCAAGATTTTTATTATTTTCAGATATATACTTATTTACTTCTAAGATTGCAGTTCCACAATATTGCCTAAATTTTTTTATCGCATGTTCTGTTGAATGTTTTCTGTTATTTCTCACTTTCTCACTCACAAAAAATTCTTTAAGTTGTTCGTCCGAAAGACTTTTCTTCCAAGAGATAAATTCTCTAACTGCTTTAGTAATTTCTAATTCAAATTTTTTAAGAGACCACTTTTCTTTTTTAGCAGTTTTAAATATATTTTGATATCTTTCACAAATCATTTTAGGTTTTATATCCTTTACAGACTTTATCATTGGGGAAATAATGGAAGCGGATTTTCTTAAATTATGTTTACGACATAAGATTTGGATGTTCTCTTTATTATCTGTCCCCCCTTTAGCAAGAGGAAAAATATGGTCTTTATGTAAATTTTTTCTTGAACCACAAATCTTACACTTACTTTTAGGTGTTATAAATATCACTTGGTGACCATCTGGAGAAACTATTTCCCATCTACTCCCAACAGATTCCGAATAGGATTTACTACATGCTTTACATACATTGTGTAAACCAGTTTCCATCCCAATAGAAATAGCAAAATCTTCAGGGATTTTATCTTCCTTACAAATTGAACAAACTTTTAAATTCCTGTAATCTTTTTTATAATTATCATATATCTCTTCGGGAGTCATCTTAGAATGTTTCTTAGACCAGTAAATTATTCTTGCTCTCCTAAATGCTTTATCACAATTTATACAAGCTCCTTGAAGACCATCTTTAGAGTTAATAATTACTTTTCCTGTTAATGGGTCTACATAAGCGTCCAACAAATAAAACTCCCTAATTGGTAGGGGATTTTTCCCTTGATGAACTAAACCATATTTTCCCAATTTTCCCTTTCTTCCTCTTCCACAAAACTTCTCCTTAATCTTGAGGACATTTTCTATATAATTATAAACTTCTGGATTACTTTTGCTCCTATTAACACCTAAATTCTTTGTCTTTCTTTGTGTAGCCATAAAAGATAAGAGAAATTAAACCTTAAAGACTTTTTGTGCAGAATAGACTTATTGTGCAAAGCCCTGCCTGACCATAATTTTCTATTGCCATCATTTAGAGTACTAAATAGAATTAATAAAGATTATTACTTTAGAAAATATATATCAGAACTATTTCTGCAAAGCCTGTCTAACTGGTCTTTTAGGTTGTTTAACATCCATCTTAGTTTCATGCTTCATTTCTTTAGCCTGGCTTTTAGCTTGCTTCATAGCTTCCTCAGCTCCAGCTTCAGTCTTTTCTTTCTCATCTTTCTTTTCTTCATCAGTCTTCTCTTCTTTTTTCTTCTCAACCTTCTTCTCTACTTTCTTAACTTTATCCTTTTCTCTCTTTTCTCTAGCAATCTTAAACTTCACAACATCTGGAATATCAACTAACTCAACTCTAACAATTCCTTCAGAATCTTTAATAGCTTTAACTTTAATTTTAGCAGGAGGTTTTCTTATTCCTCTAAACCAAATTTCTTCATTCAAATATTTATCAATTTTAACATTTCTAATATCTCTTTCCTCAACTTTCATATGTTTAGCAATAAAATTCATCAAAGCTTTAACAGCTCTTCTTGCTCTCCTATATTCAGGAACTTTCTTAAATTCTTTTCTCAAAGGAACAATATACTCTCTTTCAAGAACAATTTTTATATTATCTTTTCCTTTCTTCACTTCTTTCTTCTCTTCAACCTTTTTCTCAACTTTTTCATCTTTTACAGTTTCCTTTTTATCAGGCTCTTTTTCTTTCCCTTCTTCTTTCTTTTCCTCAGTCTTCTCTTTCTTCACTTCTTTAACATCATCAATATATTCTTCTTCAGTTGTCTCTACATTTTTATTTTTTTCTACTTTACTATCTTGTTTTTTATTTTCTTCTGCCATTTTAATCTTCTCTGACTAATTTAACTCCCCCAACCCTTTCTAATTTTTTTCTAATTTGTGTTTTTTTACCATTAATAACAACATATGTTTCTAATCCCTCTTTTGTAACTGAAAATTGTCCTGAAAAATCATTTTTTGATTTACAAAAATAAGCATCATAAATTCTACATAATCTTAAATCTCCAGCTATATTCAATCTTCCATCTAAAGATTCTTTTAAAGCATCTTCATCTAATTCTCCTTGAACCCTATATCTATCTCCTGCTATCATTATCCTAAATGTCTCTTCCTGACTTTCCTTGGTTTAATTTTTAACTTTGTCTGTCTCCACTGTCTTCTAATTCTTGTAATCCTTGAAGGATGAACTCTCTTCCCTGTTCCAAACTTTTTCAAAACAGCCCAAAAAGGAGCCCACTTTGTTCTCTTTCCAGCCTTGCTCAGCTTTACTTTTTTACTAGTATATTTAATCCCCATCATTCCCAGCCTCCAAAATCAATTTCAATCCTTTATCAGTCAATTTTCTACCTGATTTCTTCCCTTTTATTTTCTCAACTAAACCAGCTTCTTCAGCTTGCTGTAATATTAATCTTATAATTTTTCCAGAACCTTTTCTAAACTCATTAGGCTTTCCACCTCTATCTTTTTTCCCACCATATCTTGTTCTTAATCTACTTATTCCTACAACTCCTCTAATTGATATTTGTCTTAAAATTGAAGCAGCTCTTTTATACCAGAAATCACTATCTATTGGAGGTCTCTCCCTGTTAACACTAGATTTAACAAAAGCCATAAAATCTGGCTCTTTAATTTCTTCAAATTCTTTTAACTTTTCAGCTAATTTTATATTAATCTCTTGTCCACTTATCATGTTAAATTTCCTTGAAATTTAATCAGACAGAAATTTTCAAAAAATTTCTGTTTATTATATTCAGGCACTCCTTTCGGAATTAGAACGACTTAAAGTCGTCAACCTTAATTTATCCTCACAATTTACCTATTTAAACCTTCTCTTTTACTCTTCAACTTCTTCAAAAATATAGTAAACCCTAAAATTCTTGAACTAAAATTCCCATCCAGCTTTTCTAAAATCTCTTCTCTAACTTTCTTAACACCTTCCTTATTTCGATTATCTCCATGAACCTCTATCTTAATATTCTCTCTATATTTTAGATCATTTTCCAATCTTTCCATTATTCCAGGAGTTACTCCTTCCTTCCCAATCTGAACTATTGATCTTGATTTTTTAACCATTTTAAATCATATCTCTAGTAGTATATATAATTATCTCGTCTTGAGCTTGAAAATGTTTATCATCTGACCAAATAGGACAATCAAAAGCTAATGCAGTTGCAACAAATGCAGAGTCTCCTTTATCAATATCCCCTATTATTTCATCTGCTTGTTTCCAAAATTTAATTATTAAATCTGAAGGAATAATTTGGATATATTTTAATATTCTTAATAATAAAATATAAAAATCTTTTTCTGATAGTTTTGATTTTTTTAATATTTCATCTTTATTAGATAAAATTTCTTCTAATCCATATTCAGGAAGCAGGAAGTTATATTTATAGTTAGTTATTAGTTTTCTTGTGGTAGAATCTTTTATTAATGCAGAAATAAAAATATTTGAATCAATTATGATATTCATAAAATCGTTTAGCTACACCCCTTTTTATTTTTTTCCCAATTTCCTCAACATCTTTTTTAGTCAGCTTACTTTTTGAAGCTATTTTATTCATAACCTCAAGATCATTTACTCTTTGCTCAATTGCTTTCCGAGCTACTTCAGACCATTTTATCTCTGAAAAATTTCTCATCTTTTTTATCAATTCCTCTGGAATTGAAAGAGTCATGTTTGTCATGAATATATACGTGATTACACATATTTAAGTTTTTCGGTGGAGATTTTTTATTAATTAAAAAGATGTAGCTCTTTAATAGAAGTAACATAACCAAAAACTTTAAAAACAATAATCTCTAAAATAAAATATGGCAGAAACAACCCTTGTATATCATCCATCAAGAGCACATTCATGGAGAAATGAATCTCGTTGGACATTCCAAAGAATTAGGCTGGATGGAAAAACAAGAAAATTACATTTTTTTGAAAAAATGACTGATTCTTTGAATATACAAGAATTAGCTCGACTTTATGAACAAGAAAAAGCAAAAGGAAATCTTCGTCCTGCAAATTTTCGAGAAGTTTTGGAAACAGCTACACTAGGCTATAATTTACAAGCTACATTCCCCGAGCAGGCAGAAGGTTTAAGAAAAGCTTTACAACAAGGTATGAAAAGATACGCAAATACAACAACAGTTGTAGCATATAATCCAAAAGGACAGAAAGATGAAGTAATTCATAATTATCAAACTTCTGACCCAAAAATTATTCAAGGAGATTTTGTAGGTTGTGATGGA
>JAHIVP010000036.1 GCA_018816335.1 Nanobdellota archaeon
AACAATCAAATGACTAAACGATTTGGGACGGAACTAAACCCTTCGGGTTTTCCTTCGGAGAGTTTAATATGGATTAAAGAGCAGTCTAACGACTGCCCGAATTTTTACTCTGTAAAAACTCTCCTTAATCCCAATAAATTATATTAAATTTTAAAAAAGTCCTCCAAGCGAGGCAAACAAAAACAATAGATATAACAAACTCAACACCCCTGTAGAAATTGTGCAGGAGATAGGTATTGGTGTGATAGTTATGATTAAATTAATAAAACTACTGATTAGTTAAAAGAAAAATATAAATACTCAAGAGGTTACATAATTAAAAGATGGTTGAAAAAGAGGTTGAAAACAGCAATAGTATTTCCCAAATTCAGTTTGAAGTTCTTAAATATCTAACCCAATTCTTAACAATTACAGAAATAGCAAAACAGCGTAAAACCTCTAGAACAGCAGTATACAAGCAAATTAACAAGCTTTTAGAAAAAGGATATATTAGAAAATTAGATAAATCTTTTGGGGTTACGGATTTAGGAAATAGGGGGTTACACTCTTTCATAGGGTTTACAAATAACATCAGACTTCATAATCTAGCAATAAAAATCCAACTAAAACAAAAACCAAGAAATTGGGATTTAAAAAGAACAAAACTAGCACAAATAAGAATCCACTCAAAACAAGTAAACATAAAAAACAACTCCTATGAAATCCACCCATTCTCAAATGTAAAAATCAAAACAACAACAAATTCAATAATATTCTACTTACCAGCAACATATGGAAAAAACACAGATGAAGCATTTAAAACAGCTTTAGATATTTTATGGAAATCAATACCAAAAGTAGAAGATATGTTTAATATTTTCTTAATCAAAGACAAATCAATAAATCTAGAAATTATCTCAAACCATTATTCAAAATTACAAGACAGCTTAGCAAAACTATACAGAAAACAAGGAGATAAATTATACATAACAGACGAGAAAGGAAAGGTATGGCTAATAGCAGATTTTAGCTTTAGAGTTGATGAGTTAGAAACTATAGACACAATAAAAGCAAAAGAAGACATGGATGTAGTAAAATCTTTTTTTAATGAACTAAGAAAAGAACCAGTTACAACAACTCAAATTCTAGGAATGATTAGAGATGTAACAGCAAATCAAGTGGTTTTTGATAGAAATATGAAGTCACATATTGAAGTAATTAGAGGTATTGGAAAGGGTATGAATCAATTAACAAAAGCTCTAAAAGAAGTAAAAACAGAAAACATAAAGCTAAGACAAAAACAACAAACTTCTTTGGAAGATTTCTAAATAGTTAATTTTAAATATTATAGAAACCTTTATAAGTCATCAAAAATGAACAAAAGTGCAAAATTTAGAACAGCAATAGGAGTAATTATTTCAATTATTTTATTAGGTATTTTAATTTTAAACTTTAATATCCCAAATTATCAAGCACTAAATGATGGAAAAATATGCCCTTATGGTTGTAATAAAATATCTCCTTCTAATTGGACATCAACAGCAAATATAACAGTAGAATTCTTTTTCAATGCAACAGATGAAACAGGGTTAGCTAATATGTCTTTATTTGTTTGGAACTCATCAGGATTTATATTTTATCAAAGTAAAAGAGATGTAACAGGAACATTTAATATAACTAGCTTTAATGTAACTTTCACTTATAATGATATATATAATTGGTCAGGATTAGTAGTTGATTCAGACAACAATAACAATTGGACAGATTGGTTTTCAAATATGAATTGGAGTATAAATCAGACAGGATTTGATGAAGTAGCACCTTATGGTAATCACATATCTCCTTCTAATTGGACATCAACAGCAAATACAACAGTAGAATTTTTTGTAAATGCAACAGATGAAACAGCTTTATCAAATGTTTCCCTTCATATATGGAATAGTTCAGGATTTTTAGTTCATCAAAACTTAACAAATATCACAGGGACATTTAACCAAACTTCTTGGAATTATACTTTCACTTATAATGATATTTATAATTGGAGTGCTTTAATTTATGATACATCTAATAATTTTAATTGGACTAATGAGCTAAATGGTGTTGCAGATATAAATTGGAGTTTCAATCAGACAGGATTTGACACAACAAGCCCAACATTAACTATTAGAAGTCCAATAAATTCAACAAACTATTCAACTTCTATAATAGAATTTAATGTTTCAGCAAATGAAAACTTATCATGGTGTGGATATTCTCTAAATGGAGGTTCAAATATATCAATGACTAAATTTAATGTTACTTACTTTAATTATACAAATACCACTATACCAGATGGAAATCATAATGTAAGCTTTGCTTGTAATGATACATCTAACAACTTTGCTTCAACAGGAAGAATTGATTTTATAGTAGATGCAACAGCTCCAACAATAACACTAAACACTCCTGAAGATGGAACTCAAGATACAGATGGGGTTGTAAGATTTACATTCACACCAACAGACACAAACACAATACAAAATTGTTCTTTAATATCTCAATCAGGAGTTTACACAACAATGACATCAATTTCTAATGGAGGTTCAAATGTTATAGAAGTAGTGAGTGTAGACATAAACCATGAATTATATGGAGATGATATACAATGGAGTGTAAATTGTACAGATAATTTCAATAATGTAGGAAACTCAACAATTTTCAACTTAGATACACAAGATGGTGTGGATGGTGGGGGGAGTGGTGGTGGTGGAGGAACAACAACAAGTGGAGATAGAGAAAACCCACTAAGAATGGATATGTTCTACCAAGAAGAATGGGAAACAAACTCCCAAGAAAAATTAGTTTTAAGAGTTTATAATTCAGAGGGAGTTTTATATCAACCTCCAAACATAAGTTTAGATTTTACTATTAAAGGAGTTAAAAAAGTAAATGATTATGTTCAAGATAATGAATTTAATGTAGTATTTGAAATAGATAAAGATGCAGAATTAGGATTAAAAACAATTAAAATAATAGCAATAGACAACAGAGAAATCTCAGCAGACATGACATTTGAGATTAGAACAACAACAATTCCTGAATTATCTTTAGGAATATCAGATGATACATGGACACTAATATTTTGGATAATTGGAGGTCTAATTGTTTTAGTTATATTTGTTTTACTTGCTACAGTAATCTCTAGAGACAAATCAAGACCTCAATCTACTACATCTTTTAGCTAGAAAAAGCGAAATGTTTAAATAATCCTTATTCTTTACTTATTCAATAAAATGAACTTAAATTCAGAATGACTAAAGGAAAAGCAGAGAAAATTCAGAAGAATGTAGAATTAGTCAGTTTATTATCTTCTTATATTTCTAGTATGAATGTTGGGGATAAAGTAAAAATGACACCTTTAGCCAAGTCAATAATTCTTAGCAATAAGAACTCTCCCCATGTTCATACTGTTAGAGGAAAACTAGATGAAGCAGAAATATGGCAAGAAGTAACAGAAAACATAAAATTCTCAAGAAAAAAGAATAAGCTAGAAGAAGTAGAAAAAATAGAACCAGACAAATCAGAAATCTTCTTAAAAAAGGAAATAAGAAACGGAATAGCTAACTTATCAAATAGAATTGATTTAATTGAACACAATCAAAATAAAATAATAGAAACATTAAACTTATTTTCAGAAAACTTAAAAAAACATCTAGAACAAATACCAAAATGAAAAAATGGATTTTAGTAATCCTAATAATAGCTTTGACCACATTAACCTCAGCACAGCTTTCTATATCTCCAAACCCAATTAATATTGATGTAAAAGTAGGAGAACAAAAAACATTCCAGCTAACAATGAATAATTCTTTTAATTTTGCTATAATGGATTTTGAATTCACAAACCTAACAGGATTCACTTTCCCAAATGTAACCTTAGACCCCCACACTTCAGGAACAATAGATTTCACAGTTAATAGACAAAATAGTATTTCAGCTTCTATACCTTCTAAAGTTGGATTTAAATATTTAGTAGAACTTCCACAAGAAATAGAAACACATTACATAAACATAACAGAAATGGGATATTCTCCTAACTTCTTAGCAATAAAACAAGGAGACACAGTAGTATGGAGAAACATAGATGACATAACCCACACAGTAACTTCAGGAATATTTGATTACAATATTGGAGTAAATCAATCAGCATCACATTTATTTAATGAAGTAAGAGAAGTAAACTATCAAGACTTAATAGTTTTCTACGGAGGAACAATTGATGTATTAAATAAAACAGCACAATCTAAAGCTCATAATCCTAACTATGATATAATATGGACAGTTAATGTAAATTCAATATCAGACCCAACCCAACTACAAGTAACTATAGATGATAATGATTATACAGTAGAAGCCACAGGAGTTAAAGAAGGTTCTATAAAAATAGAAAACATAGGAAATAAAACAGCAGAAAGAATAGAATTAACATCTTCATCTGACTGGCTTAAATTTGATGAAAACAATTTTGATTTAGCAACAGGAGATAAAAACTTTGTAACCTTTAAAATCCAACCAAGAATATATAGCTCTAATGAAACTAATATGACTTATCATTTTGATGTAACAGTTAAAGCTTCTAACTCAGACCCTTATATAACCCCTATTTCTGTGTATGTACCATATTCTGATGTCATGGAAGATTTAGACACAGCAGAGGGCTTCCTAACATGGTTCTGGGGGGTTTATTGCGTAGACCACCCTGAAATATTCCTGTGTAATACTTCAGCTACAACAGGGGGGGGAGAAGGGGGAGTAGAATACAGAGATGTAGAGATTCCTATGAATGTTTCAGCAGTTGATTTTTATAATTTAATAAGAAGAATTCAAAGAATGGAAGATTCCAACCAAAGAACAGATAATGAACTAAAACTCTTAGCAGACAAATGGGGTTTAACAATGCCTCAACTTATGAACTTAATGAATCAATCAGTAGCTTTACAAGTAGAAAATGAAGACAAAGAAAAAGAAAGCTCAATCTCAAGATGGATATTTGGGATATGTGTATTAATATCAATATCAATATTTCTCATAGTAAGAGCTGTATCAAAATATAATTATAAAAAGAACTTAGCAGGGGAGTATCACTTTAAAAGATGAAAACATTAAACGAAGTAAAAAAAGATAGAGATGAAATATTAAGGAAGTATCGTTCATTACAAAAAAGATATACAGAATTCATAAAAAATTGTGAAAGAAGAATTAAAGAAGTAGTTAATATGGAATGGAGTAAAGGAATGGAATATATTTTAAAAGAGATTGAAGAAATATTTAAAGAAGAAGCAGGAGATAAATTAAATGAGAGATAGATATTGGATTACAGGAGTTCAGTTGAGAATGTTAAAATCAACTCCTAATGAGAAAGATAGAGAAAAGTTAATAAAAGAAATTAATCAAAAACAATTTATAGGAGATTTAGAAGTTTTTAATAGGATTATAGATTTAAGTAAATCTATTCAAAAAGATGTAAAATCAAAGAAGAAAAATAAAAAAGGAGGAACATCATGTTTGATGTCAAATATGGATTAATATGAAAACAATTTGGAAAGTTCTGCTACCTTTGTTTGGGGGATTAATTTTAATAGGTATGGCTTTATTTATTGTAATTGTATTTGACCAGTCTTGGCGGTGGTTATGGGGAGTTTTGATATTGTTGTTTGTGGCTGGGGTGGTGGTAGGAATAATAAAATTAATATTATTAAAGTTTAATAAGAGACCTCCAGAGCAAATAAAACTAGATATATCTTCTGCTAAGGCTAGAGCTATTTATGAACAAAAAATGGATACAGATAATCCTGATAATTTTAAAATAAAGAATTCTATACTTCTTAGAGTTGGTGAAAAAGGAAAAGAAAAAACTCCTATTCTACACTTAGAAGGTAAAGGAACAGAACTAAATCAAGACAGAGATATTATTATTAATTTAAATAATCCTAAAAAAGAAATGACTATATTGATTGATGCTTCTAAAGATGAAGTTGAAAAAGCAATAAGAGTTATAGCAGAACACCCTCCTGAAGAAGAACAAACAGAAACAACAATAGGAATGGATATGATGGGAAGACCAACAACAACTACTAAAATTAGAAGACCAAGCACATCTTTAGAAAGAAAAATGGAAGAAGAAAAAGCAAAAGCAGAGGAGGTTGGAGGAATATAATGGCATGGTGGATATGGATTTCTATAATATTTGGAACAATGGTTATAACAGGAACAGGAATAGCACTAATAAAACTAAGACAAGCAAGAGGAAGAATAGAAGTAACAGCAAACCAACCTTTATGTGAGAATCTGTGTAGAACTGAATTTACAGATGGATATGGACTAGGAATTGTAACTCAACAACTTCCAAGAAAAAATGGAACAACTTTTATAGAATATATACCTTTAGATATAGAGCAAGGAGAAGAAATACCTCAACCACCAAAACAATCATTAATAGTAAAAGATGAATTTATAAAAAGACTAGCAAGAGGAGAAGGATTTTCTAGGAGAGAGTATATGAAATTTGTTGCTAGGTCTAAAGTAGATTTACCAGAAAAAATGAGAGATACAGATGAAGGAAGATGGGAAACAAAAGAAGGACAATTAGCACATATACAAAATGTGTTTGGTCAAGGAATAATCTCAGGAGATGAAGCAATAGCAGAAGCAATGAAACAATATGCAAGAGGACAGATTCCTAAGTCTACACTAGCTCAGATAAAGGAAATCAATGAAAAGATAAGAGAAATGCAAATGACTAAGAATTTAGAACAAGAACAGGGAGGTGAGAAAAAGTGAATAAATACTTTAATAGAATAAATATATGGGGGATATTAGGTATTGTAGCATTAATTTTAGGAGGATTTAGAATAGGAGAATTTTATGAATCAGGGGTAATCCATGTAGGAGGAGTAGTGTGTATTATAATAGGAATATTAATTATCTCTATAATTTTTGGTTTCACAAGAGCTAGAATAAATAGATTAGAAGAAGAACAAGAAAAGAGGGTATAACATACTTTATAGGGGGATTATTAATAGTTTATTATTGATAATATGCGTTAAAGAGTTCGCAAAATATTCTTTTTGCTCACCCAAATTTTTTGCTACGCAAAAAACTTTCCTTAACTCCAATATTCACAGACTGCATCCAAATTTAAAAAAATGCTCCAGAGGTGGTGTTCAACTAATTTGAACAATTATTCAAAATGGTGCATTGTTGCATTAACTGGACTTTTTGTTTTGGTGTTTTATCGACTACAAATTAAAATTTATGGAAATTGTTGATAAATCCTTTTTTGAACATTTATTCAAAAAAAGGAAAAGTATTTAAATGATAAAAACTTAAATAGAATCATGGTAAAACATCAAGCAAAGTCAATAAAAGAAATTTGGAAGATTTACCAAAATTATGATTATATGGGTTCTGAAGAATCTTATGTTTATAGAGGATATTTATTTAAAGATGGTGGTTATTCTGGTTCTGTGGAAATGTTTAATATATCAACTGGGAAATCAGTAGAGCATTTTGATGCTAATAGAATGTCTTATGAAAAATTTTCTAATGCTGTAAAACAAATAATCAAACTAAGAGCAAAAAGCACACAAGATTATTTTGATAAATTGGAGAAGATGGGAAAATGACATTAAAAGATTGGAGGAAAGGTGTTGATGATGAAGAATCTGTAAGATTTTATAAAGATATGTCTAAAGGTTATAAATGGATAACTATTTATTGGGATGAAATACCTGAAGGAAAAAAAAGCATTAGAAATCAAGGTTTCAAACACCTAATGTATATAGAGGGGTCTAGTATTGAAGAACAAAGACATGCATTCAAAACCAAATCTCAAGCCATTGCTTTCGCAAGAAGATATATGCGAAGCCATTAACCATTTTCTAAAAACAAATAATAATTTCTAAGAAAACTCAGTATTCTGAACTAAAACTTAAAATAGTGAATTTACCATAATGTTTATATACTTTCTCTACTTATTAAAAGTAACAATTTTTAATCATATTCAGGGAGGTTGGAGCGACCTGAACCCATAAGAACTCAGGTCATATGCCTCCCTTACTAATTATAAAAAGAAAGCAAATATATTTAGTATTAAATAAAATAATTCTATTAAAGAGGAAAAATCAACCACCATTAAAATTAGAAGAGTAACTTATATATAAACCTTTCTCTCCGACGATATATGAATATGTTTTCATACTTAATTTATTTCTGAATTAAAGTTCAAAAACGAAAACTATTTAAAGATTGGAATTGTATGTTAGGTATGAGAAAACTAACAGCATCCCAAAAGGCAATAATAAGAAGATGGATAAAAATGCATAAAGGAAATGTGAGTTATCCTCCAGTAGACCAAATGATTGATGATGGAACATATGATAAGTTAGAATCTATAAATGACACCGAAATCCTTTATCAAGAAGTAAATAGGTTTGCTATGGATGAGGATATGAAATAGAATATGGGAACAAATACAAATACAAAACAGCTAAAAAGAGATATTGCTAGAATTAAAACCATTGAAATAAATAAGCTTCCAATTCATTAACAAACTTAGCAACAGGATAACGACACCCATAAAATCTTCCTTGTTCCATTTGTTTCTGATGTATTCTCTCATGTTTTATTGTTTGTTCATCAGCATAGGTTTCATCAATAGTTATATTACCACTTGAAGAATCAAAAAAACCAGTAACCATATAACCAGCATCTTCTAATATCTCTAATCCATTATCAGAACAAACAGAAACCACAGAAAGATAAGAAGGCTTGACAACATTAAAATATCCCCACAGCCCAAAACTTATCACTAAGGCAATAATACCCAACAATATCATTAATTTATAATCACTTCTCATTTTTAATATAATTTAGAAACACCAAGATAATAATCCTCTCTAAATTTTATGAATAAATTATTAATTGGAGAGTCTTCATTTTGTTCTAAAGATAATTTTTTATCATTAATCCATTTATTAAACAATAGTTTATCATTAGGAGATGAAACATGACATAATTTACATAGAGAAACTAAATTATCAATCTGTGTTAAACCACCAAATTGTTCAGGAGTGATATGATGAATCTCTAGTCCATCTCCATTATGAAATTTCATTCCACATTTTTGACATTGGTAATTATCTCTTATGATAACTTTTATTCTATAACTTTTATTCAATTGTTTCTTTTTCATCTTCTATACCATTTACCTTATTAAATACACTATCTTCAATTATCTTAGGATGAGTCCCTTTTTTAATTTTTCCATTGAATTCAATATCTCCAATATAAACTCTATTTCTAATCATATTATAATAACTCTGATGACTAATCCCATATTTATCACAAACCTTTCTATAACCCTCTCCAGCTAAAGTCATATGAAATACATCTTTAACCATATCAACTTTTTTATCATTGATAACAATAATCTTTTTCTTCTTGTTCCATTTATATCCTGTAGGAACTCTCCCAACAATAATCCCTTTATTAAACTTGCTTTCCAAAGTCAACCCTAACCTTTCAGATGTAAGTTGTCTTTCTAATTCTGCAAACCCAGAAATAACAACAAAGAAAAACTTACCCATAGCTGAGGTTGTATCAATATTCTCAGAGATAGAAATAAAATCAACTCCTAATTCTCTAAGCTCATCTAAAGTAATTAAAGCCTCCTTAACATTTCTAAAAGCCCTATCAAACTTATATATTAATATAGCAGAAAACTTTTCATTGTGAGCATCTAATAACATCTGTTTAAATTCCTTTCTACCTTTTATTGATTTACCAGAAACCCCTTCATCTTTATAACTCCTAAAAACTTCCCAGCCCTTGAACTTTGCATATTCATATAATTTATCCAACTGAGCCTGTATACTATAACCTTCTTTTTTCTGTTCATCACTTGAAACTCTTACATAGATTGAGATTTTTTTCTTCTGTTCCATTCTCTTTTTTCTTTATATATTTTAGATTTTACTTTAGCTAAACAATTAGTACATACCCCATATTTATACACTCTTTTTTGTTGTCTAAGAGGATGCCCACAATCATCACATTTTTTAGTAGGTTTTTTTCTTTTCATCTAACATACCCTCCAATTTTCTTGTAACATATATTCTTGCTTGGTGGTGATATTCAATAGGATTGTCATGAAGTAGTTGTCTATTCTGCTCAAAAAATTCCTTGTAAAACTCAGATTTATATCTATCTCTTTCATCTTCCCTCATATTCCCCCCCCAACATATTTAGCTTCATCTTGGATTGGAGAAACAATACCCTCTAACATTTTATCAACTTTTTCAACCCAAGTTCTCCTAGTATCATCATTAGGAATCTGCTCTAATAAACAATATATAATTCTTAATTCATATTCATGTTCTTCATCAGAAACATTACATCCATCTTTTCTCAACCATTCAACTCTTGACATAATCTGATTATAACCAGATACATTTCTATCACTAAACCATCTACTCATTTTCCACCTTGAAAAAACCAGTACCTTGAAAGTCTTGAATATTCACTAACAAAAGCTTTCAATCCACCAGAAAAATTTACTATTTTAATCACAGCAAGTCTAACTTGTTTTACATGGGTCTTAGTTTTAGCATTACTAAATCCCCTCATAATAAAAGTGCCTTCATAACCTATCACTTCAAGAGTTAGATTCTTAACTTCTTCTACAGTAGAAATCCTAGAAGGGTCTACATCTATTCTTATTAAAGGATGATAAACCATTCTCTTAGCATAAGGTCTGAGCTTCCTAGACCAGTTTCTATATCCTGCTTTACTCATAGGTCTTTTCTCCCAGAAGTATAATTTAATAGGGTCTCCTCTCTGCCTTCTCGGTTTATATGGTTTCAGAACACCACCAACTTTTCTTTTCTTTTTTACAGGTTTTCCTCTATAGAATTTCCTCTGCTTTCCCTTATCTTTTCTAAATCCAATACCCAAAGAACCCTTTGTTCTTACCATTTTACCCACTTATCCCCACCCCTATCTCCATAAGAAATAAGGGGGTTATGTATATGTTTATAGACGATAGATGACTGAAAATTCTCCCCAGTGTCAACTTTATTTAACAATAACCAATACCCATTCAACTTTAGAACTATTCCTTGCATCATTATATTAGTGTTTTCTCCCATTAGAGCCTCTGTAAATAGTGAATTCACTATTTAACATTAGGTTATTTTTTTCTTGGTTGTCTCATCTTTACCCTACCCACCCTGATGAATTTAATTGATTTACTTATATATAACCATTCCTATTGTAAAATCAACGAACTTTATAAAAGTTTGCCTTTTTAACATACCTCTCGCAAAACCTCACAGGGCTGAACATTATTAGTTAGAGGGTTTACCCACTTGTTAGTAAATTCACTATTGTGAATTCAATTTCAGAAAACGAAACATTTAAATATAAGTTTATCTTAATTATAGTATCACCTCTTTTTTCCCAACTGGAGATAAACACCTGCTTGTTTGTTAGGTGTTGGTTGAGTAAGTTGAGTAAGGGGTCACCCTGAAGTAACTGAAGAAATGAATCTCCAGCTAGGGTTTATAAAATGATAACTTATCAAGCACTAGCAGACTTTATGAATATAATAATAATCAACAATAGTTTTATTTTTTTATCTATTTGGTCAATAGTACATTTTATATCAGGAGGGATTGTAATGTATATAATATTGAAATTAAAATTAAAGCATCCCTATCTAACATTATTATTTCTTTTAATCTCTTATGAGGTATTTGAATTAGCAACTTATGGAACAATATTTATATTAAAAGAATCATCTCTTGATATAATCTGGGATTTAATTGTGGGGATGGGGGGTGGGGTGGTGGCTTACTATTTTACTAACCAATCCACTATCAATTCTTCTTGATTCTATTTTTTTGACAACAGATTCAGTTACTCTCGGAAGATAAATTCCTATACCAACAGCTAATGAGCTAGTAAGAACAAAAGAATATAAAACACCTCTCCAATCATTTTCTAAACAATATCTTATTTCTTTTATTAATCCCATTTATTAATTAGAGAAATAGAATATATAAACTTTCTGAATTAAAATTCAAAACTAAAGATTTAAATAAAGTTAACGAGTAATTAAGATATGAAGAAAATAAGAATTTGGTTTGCAATTTTAATATTGATTTTATTTCTTTCTTTTGGAGGAATATATACTTTTTTATCATTTGAGAAATTAAATAGTATAGGCATTGGGTTTGGTTTATCTCATACTTGGCATTTAATAATCGGAATATCAACAATAGTTCTAGGAGTAGTATTTTCTATATTAACTTTATTAACAGACTTTTTAAAAAAATTCAGAAAACTCGGACAAAAATACTGGTATTTCTTTATCTTTTTTGATGTAATTAAATGGATTCTAATTATAGGATTAGGATTTTTCTTTTTAAGTAAATCCCCTGAAGTAGCTAAATCATTATTAACAAGATAAAGATTTAAATAAACTAAATAGTTAAATAAAACATGGCAACTAAAGAATGGAAACCAAATCGGATGGAGGATGATTATTGGGTGAAGATAAAAAAAGGTGAGAGATATGATGAGGTTATGATTACAAATGCAAACGAGATTAGCAAAACAAGAAAAGGATATATTGTTGCTACACATAAATTAAATAGAATAAAATACTTTAAATCAAAATCCCAAGCTCTTGGATTCGCAAAACAATACATGAGGACACATTAATTATTTCTGAATTAAAATTCAAAACGAAAGTTTTAAATAGTTTGAGATTGTAGGTTAGTTATGGTAATGAATCAAAAATATAGTGTTGTTACAATGTCAGGAAGAAAGGTTTATACTTTAAGAGGACTATTAAAAAAATACCAAAAAACTGGGACAACTAATAAAAAGCCAAGTCAATTAAGAAAAGAATTAAGAGGACAACCAATTCTTAAAGGATTACTCGGTCCAATGTGGGACAGAACAACAATTAGATATGAAACAGCAGAAGTTTATGAGAGGTTAAGTAGTTAAAAATGGCAACAAAAGATTGGAAAAAGGTTTATGAAGGAAGCTCAGCTATAGCTTATGCTTCCCAAGATAGGGAAATTGAAATAACTAAAACAGTATTTGGGAATAGTGGACAATTTGCTCCTAAAAGTAAAGATAAATGGAGTGTCTTTAAATTTGTTAATAATAAACCTGTTTCAATTATGAAAGATAAATCAAAATCACAAGCCCTTGCTTATGCAAGACAATACATGAGGACACATTAATTAAAATGGCAAGATATAAAATAACCAAAGGAACACCAGAACCAAGATTTGAATTAACTTATTTAAATAAGGGAAATATTTTTGAGTTGTATCATGAACCCTCTGGGGGGATAGATAAATTTAGTGAAAAAGAATTGTTAAAATGGGGATTTACTAAAACTCAATTAAATTTTGTTAAGAAAAAAGGAACAACTAATTTTGTTAGTGGAGGAAAGAGTTAAAAATGGCAACTAAAGATTGGGAAATAAAGTTTGAAAGTGGTGGACAAGTATTATGGAGAAATAAAAAGAATAATCACCATATACAAATTGCAGATGATTATGGAGAAGGTTGGTTTTTTAGTGAATTATGGAATCAAAAATAAAAATGAAAAAATATTCAAATCAAAAGCACAAGCTCTTGCATTTGCAAAACAATACATGAGGAATAATTAAAATGGCATGGAAAAAAACAGATAGTCAAAGCTGGAAAAGAAACAATGGAAAAGAACTCTTATATGCTGATGAAGATGTTAGTAACAAGGGAGAGACTATTTATGTTGTAAGATATGAAGACCAAAATGGAGAAAGTATTATCTTTAAAGATTATAAATGGCAGAAAGCATTAAATTATGCAAAAAAAGTTTCTAAACAATCAGGATTAATTAAAACACATCCCTCAGTATATAAAATTTAAGAATCTATTTCTTCAACCATAACCCCCTCCCCCACCCCTTCAATATTCCCACCACCTTCACCTTTTACAATTAATGATTCTGGAATATAATAATATCCTTGTTTATCCTTTTTATAAAATTTCTTTTTTCTAAATTCTGTGTTTATTATGAGGGCATTTTTTCTTGATTTTTTATATAAACCTTTTCCACTTATAAATTCAATAATTGTTTTTCCAATATCTTCATTATTATAACTACAAACAATAGTCATTGGATATTTTCCATGTCCACAACAACAGGCAAGAATTCTAAAGTCTCCTTCTTTATGTTTTTTCAATTTATCAAAGATAACATTAAGTCTTTTAACAAAGTTTTTCATACAAGGGTCTATTCTTCTTGAATTGTTTTTTGGATTAAATTTACACATCTTCCTCCCCCCCTTCTATTTCTTCAACCATAACCCCCTCCCCCCTAAACTTCCCACCACCTTCACCTTTAACAAAATTATCTTCAAAGTCTTCACCTGATTCTTCTTCAACTTTCTCAGCATACTTATCAATATAATTCTTTACAGTTTTATGACTTTTAATTCCCATTTCTTTAGCAATAGCTCTATAACTTAGTGAAGCATCTTTCTGCTTCATATCATAACACAACTTCATTATCTGCTCTTTACTCTTATCTTCTTTCTCCTGAGCTTTCTCCTCTCTTTCAATAATCCCAGACTTAGCAAGAATCTTATCTTGTTTTATTCTATCTTCTTTCTCCTTTTCTTCTTTATATTGTTTTTCTTTTCTTTTCAATTTCTCTTTAAACTTCAACTCCTCTGCTTTATACATTTCTTTCATCTCACTAATCAAATCAGTATATCTAACCATCTTCTCACTAAAGTATTTTTTATACATTTCAAAGAAATTATAATGAGGTTCACAGTGCATATGAGATGGAAACCAAAGCCTTATAGCTCCTAAGTCCTCTTTAATATCTTTTCCAGCAGAAATAAGAAAACTATTTTGATATTCCATATTACTTAACTGTTCTCTTATATCTCTTTTGTAATTTCTAGCTTTACTTAATTTCTCAACATCTCTAGCCCCACCTAATTCTCCTATCAAAGTAACAGTAGCAGAATCAGAAACATCCTCATCTATATCAGAAAAAACCTGTGAATCTAATATAGAACTCATCCCCCTTCCCATACTTCTCATTGTAGATAAATTCTCTTTAATAGCTTCAGATAAAAACATTTTATAACCTTGAGGCTTAAAAGGAACTAACTTTCTAACTTCAGGAATAATAATACATAAAGGTCTCTTAGCTAGATTCTTATGTTTAACAATCTGAGAAAACAAACTCAAAACAACAAACTCTTTAAGTTTATCATCCTCAATCCAATTAGTAACAAAAACATGATAGTGAGAAGGGTCTGTTAAAATCTTACCCCAATCTAATTTTAATCTACAACTATCTTTAGTAAGAAAAAAATCCCTTTTAAAAGGTTTAAGATAATTAGAAATCTCAGTAACAGACTTAGCTGTTCCTGATTTAACACTCAATCCAAAATTATTCCAGTCAGGATGAATATCCTTTTTATCTTTTTTACCTCTAACAGCATCTTGAACATGATGTAGTAATCCAAATATTCCATCTTCTTTTCCAATATTTTGAGAAGTATTAACTAATAATTTAACAGTATCAGTATCCCAAGAAGTTTCTGCTAACATTCCCCATTCCTTTCTTCCCAAGTCTTTTAAACTAAAAGTAAAAAAATTCATATCAGGAAGAAAACCATTAGGAATAGAAAATGTAAATGGATGATATAATTTAACCTTTTTTCCTTCAGGTATTTTACCTTGTTTTTTAAGTTCATTAGTATGATATAATTCATCAGCAGGAAACATAGAATAACCCCATTCAAGTTCAATTTTAGGGTCAGCAATAACAAGAACAATATATCCTAACTTATGTAATTCCTCAGCAATAGATTCAGATGCAAGTCCTTTCCCCCATCCTGAATTATGGACTAAAATATTATTAGCAATAAAATTATGATTTTTACTAACAACTAAATCAGATGTATCTTCTAGTCCAATTCTTTTTATAGATTTTATCTTTTCAAGTTTCATATTATTTTTTTTAATATGGGAATTAAGGAGTTATTTATTTTATCTTCATTAAAGTGGTATATTGTATAACCTATATTTTTTAGTTCTTGGTCTCTTAACATTTCTTTACATTCATCACTATGCCAATATGAGCCATCACACTCTATAATAACTTTTTTATTAATTAATCTAAAATCTGGAAATTTAAAACCATTCCTTGTTTTTAAGTATTTGTTAAATAGATAATCTTTATTCTCAATAAGACCAATTATATCTAATATTCTTTTCATTTCTATTTCAATATTAGTTTTTTTATTTCTTCTTAGTTTGGAATTGATTTGTAGTTTTGGGTTTGCTTTGTATAATTCACTTTTCTTTTTCCTCACATCATGTCTTTTAGCTGGATTATTTGTAAGATTTCTAGCTGTAAGCTCAGGATTCTTTCTACCTTTCCAATATCCATCATAATCCGAAAGTTGATTTCTTTTTATATTAAATTTAATGAGATAATTCCTTATTGTTTCAGTACAAACATTTAAAGATTCAGCAATTTCCCTACATGATTTATTTTTATGAATATACTCTTTGATAAAATATTCTTTGGGTAAATCAAGTTTTAAGTTTGCTTTACTAATATTTTTACAATGTTGTTTAGTTCTAATTCTACCTTTAAGTGCTTTTGATATTTTATCATTATCTCTAAATTTATCTATTGTTATTTTAAGTTGTTCTTTCCTACCCCTAATAGTAACCCCTTTTCTTAGTAGAATTTTTTTTACAGTAGTACAACATTTAACATTAATAATTGGACATAATTGCCTTAAACTAAATCCTGATTTATATAATTCAACAATATCCATTTTACTTAGTTTTTAGCTTTTTTATTATAACATATTCTCCTTCTTTTATGTCACAACTTTTGGGAATGGTAACTAACTTTTGATTTATTTTTTTATTTATCCATACTTTCATAATTACTTCTTTAATTCCCTTTGAATCCATAATATTATATAATATTAGAACTATATAAACCTTTTCGTTATTTTACTAAGATTAAATCACCTTCTTTTATATGTGATAGTTTTGTTTCTTCAATAGAATTACCTTTTTTAACAAAAAATATATGGTCTTTTGAAGCCTTGATTTTCTTTCCAGATTCAGTTTCAATTTCAAAAACTTCTTTTTTACCAGATTTTATTTTAGTTGCTAAATCTATCTCTTTTCTTTTTTTATCCAAGTTGTAGCTATAAACACTAAATGTTTGATTATGGTTTAAATCACCAATTTTCAATTTTCCTTTTGGTGTATCTATCTGGCTATCATTAGAGATACACTTACCTAAAATTAAATATTGCTCATTTCTTACTTTTCCATATTCATCTTTTAAAGAGAAGTAGGTATGGGTTTCAGTTATTAATCTCATGTGGATGATATAAATATTTAGTTATTTTTACTTTAGGTTTTCCCCTTCCTAGATATTTATAAATCCATAACTCAGCCATAATCCCTTGAATCTTAGCAAATGTTCTAATCCTTTCAAATTGCTCTAACTCTCTTTTATTAGGATAATAATTCTTTTGGTGACACTCTTTTACTTCAACTACTTTAATAACTTCCCCACAACATATAACCATAAAGTCAGCTCCTTGAGAACCAATAGCAATCTTAGTAACATTATCTTTTCCAAACTCATTTATCAGTTGATGTTTTGCAATTAACTCTGAAGCATATCCTTTTCTCATCCTAATTCCTCCCTATATTTATTTACTTGTGCATCTATCCCAGTTCTAATTTTAAGTTTTTTTTCTGCTTTAATTATCCCACTAATTCTTGTTAGCATATATGAAACTTGTTTATTATTAATAACTTGATTCTCCATTAAAAAGTTTACAACCATCTTTATTTTATTAAAAGTTATTTGCTCTTTTTCTTTCTTCAGTTTCTTTATTTTGTCTCTTATACAATTTCTTGCTCTTGTTAATTTTACTATTAATTCTTCTTTATCTAGCCGTTGTAGTTGTTTTTTGCTCATCCTAATTTAAATGTCTCCGTTTTATTTTGATAGTAACAAGTACACCAATCGTCAATAGCCCAATTTCCACTATTTTTTATACTATGGTATAAAGCTCCTCTTTCTTCACATTTTTCTTTACACATAGAATCAGAAACTACTCCAAAAATTATTCCAATAAAAACAAAAACTATAGCAATAATAACTACAATTACAACCAACAATCCGAATGTTATTCTCATCCTGTTCCTCCTTCAGCTATAATCTCAGACTGTCCAAATTGTCTTTTATGTGGTTCTATTTTTCTAAATCCTGTATGTTCTAATATCTTAAAAGCATCACTAGGAATTGTCTGTCTTTGTAATGTAGATATTTTAATTAGAGTTACAAAACAATCATATAGTTCTCTTTGTAGTAAAGCAACCTTAGAAGCAGTCTTCAAAAAGAACTTTTTAAGTATAATCTCTTTTTTTTCTTTCTTAGCAAATTTCTTATCTTCAATAGCATCATAAAATGTCTTCACCTTAGCAATATGTTTATTTAAAACAATAATATCTTTTTTAGTTTTCTCCCAATCTTTTTCTAATTCTTCATACTTGCTTTTTACATATTTTTCTCCTAAGTCAGATATTAAAAGATTAACAGTTTCAATCATATAATAAACATCAACTGATAGTCTTTCAGAACAATACATCCCTAGATTCCTTAAACATATCTGACTTACTAAAGGACTAACTGATTTTAATTTACTTTCCATTTTAATTTATTTATTAATTATTAAATATCCTCCATCTTTTCAATTCTATATAATAATTGATGACAAACTAAAAAAGCACATTCATCACAAACATATCTTCTAGATTTTTGTCCTTTATTATTAGTTGTTGGAATAGAGCAATTGTTCTTTGTATCTACCTCATATCTACTAATTAGTTTACCACATAGTGAACAGTAAATCCAATAGCTTCTATCTATTTTTGTTTTTTTCATTTTATTCAGTTTTATTTTCAATTACTGAACCTCCTTTTCATCATATATTTTTATTTGATTTAAAATCATAGATAATAAATTAATACAACAATCTTTTCTGCAAATCTCTTTATGTTTTTCTAATAATTTAATTATTTCTTCTTTTTTTAATTTTGTTTCCATTTTATATTCCTATTTATATGTTCCTCGCAGTAAGGATGCCAACTTTCAAATTTACCATTTACTACCTCAATAAATTCATCAGGAATCTTTTTCATACATTCCCAACAAGTAATATTATGAACTAATTTATGTGGATGAACATATCTTTTTATTGTAGTTGTACTATACTTAGAGCCATCACCTAACTTTGGTCTCCAATGATTAATTCCATGAACATCATCATGGCATTTTCTACATAAAACTTGAAGATTATTGCGTTTCCCATTTGCTATCCCATCTTTATGATGAACAGTCAAGTGGTATTGAATTCCACATTTACTACAAAGATGCTTATCCTTAGGTATCTTACCATATTTATTTGTAATAACCATTTTATAAACAACTCTCCCCAACATGAACACCATACTCCACCATTTCTTCTCTACAATATTCATTAGCAAATCTAATAGCTTCTTGTAGTGTGCTAAATCTTTTTAACTTAGTTTCTTCACTAGGGATAAAATTATTATCAACACAATAATGAAGATGAACTTCAAACTGATTATTCTTCCATTCCTTATTTCTTAAAATTATTAATTGATTATTTGATGACATTTTATTCTGGGTATTCATAACCTAACATTCCTATTGTTGCTTTTCTATATATATCTCCAACATCAAAACCTAAATCTTCAGTTTGTTGTGTTATAACTTTTAATGCTTGAATTATCAACTTCATATCTACTTTCATATGTTGTCTTATCTTATTAAATCTTTTCTCATCAAATTTATCAGATACTAAGAATTTTCTCCATAACTTATTAATTCCCCTAGATTCAACATTAGCATTAAGAACAGATACAGAGATATTATAACAACAATAAAAATTCCAAATACCCCTACTATAATTTCTATTTAACATATGTTCCTGAAACAGATTAATCTTCTTTTCCATGATTTGTTGTATTAATCTCATCCTACATAACTCCTATTTTTTTCTTCACCATCATAAAGAGGATTAGGACTTATCTTTCCACAAATAGGACACTCAACATATTCTTCAACAAGAGAACCATCTGCTATTTCAATCTGACTTCCACATCCACCTTTCCTTTTATTACATTCTATTATCATTCTTCATCTCCAAATATAGTAAAAAACAAATCTATCAAGTAACACATTCTACCTCTGTTTTCTTTTACATAATATTTAATTGTTTCCATAGCATAATGAGAACCTATATCACTCCCAGACCCAAAATCCTCTAAAGAATATCTAATCATCTTAGCATCAAAATCATCAAGTAAAATTAATATTTTTTTAGCATCTTCTCCAAACAAACCAATATTACTACTAAGAAAATCATAACACTTAATAAATAACTTAGCTACATTTAAACTATCATATGAGATTGCTTTTCTAAGTTTCCTCATTTCCTCTAGTTCATCATCTTCAATTAAATCTACATCTTCTAGCTTAGTTTTAATGTTTTCTATATTAATATCCATCTTTAAGTTTTATTTTATTTTTTAAACAATACCACTTTATATTTCTCATGTTAATATTTTCTCCATATTTTTCTATTAATTTATCTCTAACATGATATACAGACTTACCTTTCATAGTTTTTATAAATTTCTTGAAACTCTTAGATGAGAACAACTCAGGGTCTGGGTCAGTTTCTCTTGGAACAAAAATAATATTATTCAAATCACATATTTCTCTAAGCTCCTTATAACTATACAAGTTTCCTAAAATCAATTGAAAATCAAACTTAGTCTGTTTCATAGTAAATCCTTCATCTGCAAAACTTCTCAACAATTTAATTTTTTCTTTATCAAATATTTTATTTGTTTTCATTATTAATTATCTCCATAATTTTATCATAGACCTCACTTACATCTGTCTTCAATATAGTAATTGTTTTTGTTGGTTTCTTGATTCCCTTAAATCCCTTTTCATATCTTCCAATTATTATCCTAACTCCATTAGTATTGTTCTTTAGTAGTTCCATTAATATAATCATTTATAATAAGTATTTAAACCTTTTCTACACATAGAATTTAGATGATTATTTCTAATACCGAATAACTATGACTTATTCGGTTATATATGGAAAAATCCTTGTGTAAATTTTTTGTCTTTATAAATGGATTTTCCAAGAGAGTGTTCGGAATTAGTGGCTTTTGATTACATTTTCTTCTCCTGTTAAGTTCGTGGCTTTTTGTTGTTTAATTGAATTTAATAAAAGTGTGTTCCATCTATTTCCATTAACTCCAATTCCACATTTTTCAGCAGGAGTTAATTTATCTCTTGTATTTTTCCTTACAAAGTTATGGAATACTCTAAAACCATCTTGATAACTTTGAACTTCTGTAACTCCTCTCCTGATTTTGTGAAATTCTTTTTGGTGTGAGTGATGGCTTTCTATTGCGTTGTTGTTAACAACTTTTCTTTTTCCAACAATAGAAGTATGCTTAACCTTTCTCTCATTGCCCCAATTTCTAAACGCTTTTCTAACTCCGTCTTGATAACCTGCGTATCTATCTGTTATAATCTGAAAGGGGATTTTTCCATTTTGTTTATGTGCTTCTTTGAAAACATGAACAGCGTCTTTTGATTTTCTACTTCTGCCCGAACATTCAGAAGCCAATAAGAATTTAGTTTTATTATCCATAACATTCCAAACATAATCATAATTTTTATTTGGGTTTTTCTTATCCTTTCCTCTTTTAGTCAAAATTAAGGTTTCGTCTGCGTTCCATACTCCTTTAATTTGTGGTTGTATTGTCTTGCTATATTTGTTCATTATCTTGCTAAACTTCAAAACCCAATCTCTAATAGTTACATGGCTTAATTTTAATCCATAGAATTGAGAAAATTGGTCTGCAATATCTCTATAAGATAAACCCTTATAATAACAATCCATAGCCAAACAGACAAGTTTAGAATTTCCTTTAAGGTATTTTATTGGTTCTAATACAAATCTTTTCTTGCATGATTTACAGCAGTAAATTTGTTTTTCTCCTCTTGCTGTATTTCTTTTACCTCTCTTAAACATCTTATCGCAAGAACAATAAGGGCAAACATCTTTTTGAGGTTGTTCTATAATTAATTCTATTTCTTGAGTTACTTCTGGCTTAACTTCATATTTTGCTTTAATCTTTTCAAAAAGCAAAATTGCTTTAATGTGTTTGCAGTATAATCCTTTTCCTTTACATCTTCTTTGAAAGTCCTCGCACTCGCAAGAATAACTATCAATATGCGTAACTTTGTATTTCTTGCTTGAATTTTGAGAAGGCACAAGATAAGTAAACTCGTCTATACTTTCAGGGTTGCCTTTTTCTAAAATTGCTTTTGCTCGTTCTTCTCTCCAAGAGGAGAAATTTTTTATGTATTCTGTTGTTTGTTCCATTTTATCTATTAGTTATTTACTAATTATATTAGTATATGGTTATATATAAACCTTTCGGTTTTTTCTGCAAACCTTTAAATATATGGATATCCATAGATATCCGTGATAAACATAAATACGACGACAGCAAAAAAACTTATTTTAGAAAGTGAGTATGAAAGGATTTATACCGACGAGGTTAAAACAAATGGTGGAAATTCTGGGAAGATTGGATGTAAAAAAGAGTTTATCGGCAGGGAAGTTGTTATTTTTGTTCTTAAAGACAGAGGGAGTAAAAAAGATGGAAAATGAACTAAGATTAATGGTAAAAGTTTTTGAAGATAAGATTAACAAGACAGAAGAAGAATACAAAAAAAAGAATAATGGGCAAGTTGATAGAGAAAAGATGGATAGATATGTTAATAGAAAATTGAAAAAAGAGATTATGATATTGAATTTTGTTAATATAATGCCTTCTGCCCAAGCTGTGAATATTACCAAAAGATTTAAATACTAATTATCTTTCCTATTGACTAATATGGTTAATCCAATTCCAAAATGGGTGTGGAAGCGTTACGCTAAACTATGGCAAAAGTTTAGTGATAAATCTTTTACCTTTGAACAGGCAAAAAAAGAGCTTAAATTTGTAGATGGAAATACTTTAAGTGTTATGTTCAATGAATTAAAAACTGCTGGATGGATTGCTGTTAATCTTGATGAGAAAGATACCAGAAAGCGAGTTTATAATTTGTTAAATCCTATAACTATCGTGGAGAGTGTAAAAAATGATATTAAAAAAAATTAAGACAGAACATACAGACAAAAAAACAGGAATGGTTTTGAAGAGAATCACAACATCAGAATGGGAAACTCATAACCACAAGATAGCTGTTAATAATTCTTTATTTAATTGTGAAAAATCAAGAATAGAAAATCAAAAACCAATTCTTCCTGCTCATTTTCAAGTTTATCATATCTTCTTTAATAAGAAAAAGAAAATTTGGAATTTTGATAGGGTTGCAGAAAGTAAAGCACATTCTTCAAGGGTAGGAAGATTTTATTTACCTTTCCAACAAAGAAATGCTAATCAATGGAGTGGTCTAACTTTTCAGGAAGCAGAGGCAGATTTTCAGGAGTTAGTTAATAGAGGTTTAACATTTGTCCCTTATCCTGTCCCATTAGACGCAGATTTAGAAAAATGGAGAGAAAGAAAAGCAGACGCATTAACTTTTCTAACTCCAAGCCAAACATTATTTCCTATTTTCTGCACAAAACATCAGAGAGATTTATTTGAAGAAATTTTTAATTATGAATTTGAAAACTCCAAATTAATCGGCGTTCAATGTTATGGACTTAATGACGCTAACACATTACTTAATTTAACAAAAATAAAATTAAGAAACCAGATGTTACAAACAGGCGACGAAGCACCTTTACTTATAGGATTAAATTATGAAAAAGTTTTAAGAAGTTTATCTTGTGTGTCTGGAAATTTTGCTTATTCTTGTTATGGATTTGATGTTTTGTCTTGTAGACAAATGAATATGGAGAATATGCCAACAGAGGTAATAAAAAATATGATTGGCAAGGAAATAGAAGAGATTATGAGGTATGATAGAGTTTTAGGTGGCTTTAATCGTTCGGCAGAGCAGGAATTTTGGGATGACATTAATATGACAAGAGTATTTTTAGAAAATGTTGATGTTACACAAGGATTAACACCTTATCAAGCGATACAATGGGCGAATCATAGAGGGCAACAGAAAGATTTTGATATATTGAATGATTATATTTTAGAAACTGCTTATGATGAAAATGCTCTTTTGAATTTTATTAACAATAATAAAGAAAAATGGGCAGTATTCTATAAAACTAAAATTATGCAGACAGCAGGAGTTATCTAAATGGCAAAACCAAATTATTCAAATTGGGATAAGAAGGATTTAATTAAAGAAGTTGAAGCATTAAAAAAGCAGAAAACTTTTGGATTGGTATGGGAGAGAGATAAATCAAAAGAAGTTTTTGACTATTATCTTAATTGGGATGGAACACAGAATAAAGAAACTTTTGGAGATGAAGAAGGTAAATTTCCTGTTCTAAAAGAAGTTAAAGGAAAAGCAATAGATAACGAAGACCCAAAATACAATCTTATGATTGAAGGGGATAATTATCATGCTCTTGCTGTTCTAAACTTTATACACAATAAGGCGATAGATGTTATTTACATAGACCCCCCATATAATACAGGTGCGAGAAATTGGAAATATAATAATGATTATGTGGATAAAGAAGACGCTTATAGACATAGTAAATGGTTAAATTTCATGGAGAAGAGATTAAAGATTGCTAAAAATCTCTTAAAGAAAGATGGTGTTTTAATCTGTGCTATTGATGAGAATGAGTTATGGAGATTAGGTTGTTTATTAGAAGAGATATTTTTTGATTATAATGTTCATTTAGTTACAATAGTTCATAATCCAAAGGGAGTTCAAGGTAAAAACTTTTCTTACACCAATGAGTTTGCATATTTTGTTGTTCCCAGAGGACAGAAAGTAATAGGAAACAGAAAATTAAGAGAAGATGAGATATATTGGAGTAATTTAAGGAATTGGGGTGGAGAATCTTTAAGGAAAGACGCTAAAAATTGCTTTTATCCTATAATTGTTAAAGGGAATAAAATTGTTGGTTTTGGAGATGTTCCAAAAAATGATTTTCATCCAAAAAAACAAACAGAACAGAAAGGAGATTTATCTTACATTTATCCCATAGATGTTCAGGGAGTTGAGAGAAAATGGAGATATGCCCGACAAAGTGTAGAATCAATAAAAGAATTTCTTAAAGTCAGAAAATCTAAAGATAGAATTGAGATAGAGATAGGAAAAGACTTTGGAACTGTAAGAACTGTATGGCAAGACGCAAAGTATGACGCTTCTGAATATGGAACAAAATTAGTAAATGCTTTAGTCCCTAATGGAAATTTTGATTTTCCAAAATCTGTTTATGCAGTTCATGATTGTATTTATCCAATAATTTCAGAAAGAAAAAATGCAGTTGTTCTTGATTATTTTGCAGGTTCAGGAACAACAGGACACGCCACTATGATGTTAAATAAACAGGATGGTGGAAACAGAAAGTTTATTTTATGCACCAATAACGAAAATAAAATATCAGAAGAGGTTTGTTACCCAAGAATAAAAGCAGTAATAAAAGGGAATGAAAAATATCCAGACATTACAGGAATAAAAGATAACTTCAAATATTTTAAAACTGATTTTGTTGAATCTGCACCAACAGACCAAAACAAAAAGAAGATAGTGGATAAATCCACAGAAATGTTATGTATTAAGGAAAATGCCTTTAAGCCGATTATTGACAAGAAAGGTTATAAGGTTTTCAAAAATTCAGACATTCATTTAGGAATTATTTTTGATGACGAGCAAATAGAAAAATTTGTTAAAGAAGCAAAAAACATTAAAGGAAAATTTCATGTTTATGTTTTCTCTTTTGATGACAGCGTTCCAAAAGAAGAATTTAAAAGTATGGAAGGAAGAATTAAATTATGCCCTATTCCAGAGGTTATACTTCATGTTTATAGGAAAATTTTCAAATGATAGAATTAAAAGATTATCAGGAAATAGCAATAGAGAAGTTAAAAGACGAAGTTAATGAGTTGTTAGAAGCAGATGATAGTAAAATCTGCGTCTTTAAATCTCCGACAGGTTCAGGAAAAACTTTAATGATGGCAGACGCATTAAAGAGATTAGTTAGATTAAGAGAAGACAATAAAAAATTATCTTTTATTTGGATTTCAGTAAATAAACTTCATGACCAAAGCAAAGGTAGTTTAGAAAAATATTATGAAGATACAAGAATAATAAAATGTTCTAATTTTGAAGATTTACAAGATAAAACAATAGACGAGAACGAAATTTTGTTTTTTAATTGGCAGAGCATTAACAAAAAAGATAATATCTATATAAGAGAGAATGAGCAAGACAATAATCTTTCTAATATCATAACAAATACTAAAGACGAAGGAAGAGAGATTATTTTAGTAATTGACGAAAGTCATCATACAGCAGACGCACAAAAATCAAAGGAAGTTATTGACGCAATAAACCCAAAAGTTACTATTGAAGTGTCGGCTACTCCAAAGATAAAAGATATTTCCAGAATTGTTGAAGTTGATTTTAAGAAAGTCCAAGAAGAAGGAATGATAAAGAAAGAAGTAACAATAAACCCAGAAATAGACAAAATAAAAGTAAGTGGAAAAAGCACAGATGACATAGTTATTGATACTGCTTTAAAGAAAAGAAAGGAATTAAGCAAACTTTATGAAAAAGTTGGCTCAAATATTAATCCTCTTATTTTGATTCAGTTGCCAGATAATAAGGCAGGAGTTCTTGATAGAAAAGAAGATATTATAGAAAAACTAAAGAAAAAGGGAATAACCACAGACAATAGAAAATTAGCCATTTATCTTTCAGATAAAGATAGTAAAATTAATCTTGAAAATATAAGCAAACCAGACAACGAAGTAGAAGTTTTATTATTCAAACAGGCAATAGCATTGGGATGGGATTGTCCAAGAGCACAGATTTTGGTTTTATTTAGGGATTGGAAAAGTATAGAGTTTTCAATTCAAACAATAGGCAGAATAATGAGAATGCCTGAATTTTATCATTATGACGAAGATGAATTAAATAGGGGTTTTGTTTTTACTAATTTATCTGATGTAAAAATTGCAGAGGACATAGCAAAAGATTATATTACCATTCATGAGGCAAAAAGAAGAGATGACTATAAAGAGATTAAACTTAATTCTTCTTATTTGAAAAGACAAAGAGAGAAAACAAGATTATCTGGAGAATTTTCTAAAATCTTTTTGGATGTTGCTAAAGAAGATAAATTAAAAGAAAAGATAAACAAAAATCCTACTGAATCAATTAATAGTTTAATGATTGATGGAAGAATAGTTAATCTTGATAAAATTCAATTAATTCAATCTAAAAATCATTTAGAGATTAAGAAAACAGCTAAAGAATTGCAGTATCAATTTGATTTATTTCTTCGTTCTGTCTGCACACCTTACGCACCTGTTGATTCAAGTAGAGTTATAAGAACAACATTATACCGATTTTTTAACAAGGAAATAGGGATGGATGATTATACAGAAATTCAAAAAATTATTTTAGGAACAGAAAATAATCAATATTTTAGAGATTCATTAGAGAAAGCTAAGGAAGTTTATGATAAATTGATTGTTCAAAAATTAAAAGAAGAAAGAGAAAGTGAGGAATATATTTGGGAAGTTCCTGAATCTGTAATGTATAATAGCAAAGCAAAAGAAATAGATTATAAAAAATCTGTTATGAAACCTCATTTTTCAAAAGCCGAGAGCAAACCAGAAAAAGATTTTATTGGTTTTTTAGAAAAATCTGATAATAATGTAGTATGGTGGTATAAGAATGGAGATAGCACAGAAAAAAAGTATTTTTCTGTGAAATATAGGGATAGTAAAAAGGTTCCGAGAGGATTTTATGTTGATTTTATTGTTTTAACTAAAGATGGAAAGATAGGGCTTTTTGATACAAAGGCAGGGAGAACAGCAGAAGATTCAAAACAAAAAGCCGAAGCCCTACAAAAATACATAAAAGAACAAAACGAGAAGCATAATAAGAAATTATGGGGTGGGATAGTTGTTCCGAAGAACGACAGCTTTAGATATAACTCACAAGAGAAATATCAATTTAACGAAGCAAATTTAGGGGAAGATTGGGATTTTTTGGATTTCAAATAAAAAGCCACGCCCCTTAACACTATTATTCAAGCCACGAAAACTTAACACTCTCATTTTCCAAAACATTTATAAAGCTTATGTGTAGCACTTTCAAAAAAAGTATATTAAGTTTGTTGACTTTATAATATTAGAAGGGAGGAAAAAATAAAATGAAACTGACAGAAAAACAACTGAGAGAAAAGTTTAGCAAGTGCGAAGTATGTGGAACTGTAGCAGATGAAAGTATACCCACAGACGAATTGTGTGGTATTTGTGATAAATGCTTTGCAAGAAAGGATGTCCAAAAAGCTTTGTTTAGGATATAACAAAGCAAACCAAAAATGAAAACAAGAACTTGCAAAAGATGTGGACAGATAATTCCAAAGATAAAATATCCAAAGCATCTCATAGAGGCACATAGAGATTTCAGTAAGATTGATAAACAAAAATGAAAGCAATTGGATACCATGAAGAAAGACAACACTGGGATGTATTTGATATTAAAGTGAGTAGCATACAAGCTAAGATAATTGTTGATAAATTAGCAAGACACTTTAAGCTTTCAATTACCAATGTTGTGTTTTATGGTTGGAAAGATAGTGGACAAGCATCTAGATGGAGAGCAAGAATAAGGTTATGTCACACTCCAAGTATTGGGGTTATTTGCCATGAAGTTAACCATTTTCTTTGCTGGAAAAAGTTTGGTGTATCTGGGGTTAGACATGGTACTAAAACATGGTGCAGACAGTTACAAATCATCATTAACTATGTTAGGAAGATGAATTTTTGGAATGATGAATTTGCTAGAAGAACTGCTCCTAAACCACAAAAACCAGAACCAACAAAATTAGAGATTAGATTGAAAAAGATTGAAAGACTAGAGAATAACATCAAAAGACACAACACTAGAATAAAGAGATGTCAAACTCTAATCAAAAAAACTAATAGAAAAATCTCTGCATTGAAAAGATTTATTTAACATTATTTTTTTTTGTAAATTTTCTAAAAATATAAATTTATAAACATCAATCCCCTATAAAAAACATGGGAATACTAACTGCAACAAGGTGGGGAGCATTATCAATCTTCAAGTTCATAATAAGACATTGGTATATCTTTGTTCTTATGATTATTATTTTCCCAACAATCATTCAATCAATAGCTCATGCAAGAGAAACTAACAACCCAGCATATCCTTTTCTTCAATTAGGAGTTAGACTATCAAATGCAGACCACTTAATTTATGAAGATGTTCAATTATTAAAAGAAGACCCATCACTATTAGTTGGATTAAAAAACCCAGAGCAAGGAGTATGGTCTAAATTCAAATATGGATGGGCTTTTTTCTGGGGAGTGATATGGAGATTATTTGGAAACATTTGGTTAATCACAGTTCCATTTGTTTTCTTTTATAGAGTTCTAAAAATGAGACAAACATCTGAACCAGCAAAAAATCTAACAATGGCATTAATATTTGGATTCTTATTTATCTTATTTATTAATCTAATTATTATAATAGTGAATTTACTATCAGCAGAACCAACTTTAATTTTACCAGAAGGAGATATGTATGATAAGTCTTGGTTTTTAATAAAAATAGTATTACCTTTTCATGGGATAATCGCACTAGCTAACTATATATATACCTCACTTGGAAAGTGAAAAGAATCCTGCTTTTTTCTTATAGTATTTATAAAACACACCCTTAGCAGGTTTGTATAATTCATTTTCCATTAACTTACCTTCTAGTAACCCACCATTAATAACATAATAATTGACTCTTTTTTTCTCTGTAGATTCATTATTGTTAACTAATTCAAATGTTCCATCTTCAATAAGTTGCTTAAACCACTTTAAAAATTCTTTACTATTTTCAGGAGCTTTTGCTATTTTTTCAAAATCAGACCTACACCCACCAACACTTTCTGTGAAGATTCCTCCTTTAAGAAATTTGCTATTTAGTAAATTCACTATCCACTTAAATTCTATCTCTGGTTTCATACTTTTATAAAGAGTATTTACTATTTAAACCTTTTTAATAATAGTGTTTTCACTAAAGCCTTTAAAAAGCCCAAAAACCTATAAAAATCATGGTGGTAAATAATACCTTAATTTATATAGAATTGAAAGGAGGTTTTTTTAAATGAATAAAAAAGGAAATGTTCTCGCAGTTTTAATGCTTCTATTCATGGGTGTACTTGCAGTATCAGTTGTTTTGTTGATTACTGGAGTTATTGAATTACCTACAACAACAGTTTCAACAGCAACATCTACACAGACAGCACAACAGGTGGCTACAGCAACTAAGACAGGAGATATTGCTTCTTTAGGAGTTTATGTTAGAGACTTAGCTAATGATGATATTAACACAAAACTTGCAGTTGCAACATACTGTCAAGATGATAAAGGTGAATTTATCATAGATGGAACAACATCTTCTACAACAGCAGAAATTACAGGTAAAACAGAAATAGGTAGAACAGTAACTTGTTGGGCATTTAGTTCAACAATTCAATCAGACCCTAAGACAATTAAGATTGATGGTGAATCACCTCACATTGTTATTGACGCTTATACAATAACTGGAGATGGAAATCTTCAATTCTACACAGATACATTTACAACAGGAACAGGAGTAACTAATGTTACAATTGCAAGTGCTGGACAATCTGATACACTTCAGAAAATGAAGTATACTAATAATGTATCAGACAAATTCTTGCCTCTAGGAGGATTTTACTTTGCTACTGCTTCAGGTTCAAATGTTTCAGGTGTTGATATTTCAGGAAGTGCTACACTAGGTGGAATGGACCACGCATCTACTCAAATTGTTAGTTCTGTTTTAACTTCAAGAGTGGCTACAAGAAAAGACAACTTTGATTTTGTTTTTGAAGTTGACGATGATAGCACAAAAGCTGGAAATCAAGTTTTATTGATGGATGAGCAAGATTACTTAGAATCAGGAACAGTTGTAATTGAAGCTTCTTCAACAGCTTGTAATCCACAGGCAGGAGTAGGAGATTTAGTAAGTTCTTTTGCTTTTACTAAAGGTTATTACAGGTCATCTATTGAGAACTCTGTTAAATACGGACATGAAACTGATGCAACTACAGCTTCATTAGTAAGTGCTAATGATGTAATAGGAGCAACATTCTACTGTAACTCTGATTAAGGCTAATCAATTTATTTTTTTATTTTCTTTTTCTTTTTTTTTACTTCTACTGTTAAGTTTGTTATTATTTTATAATTACTACTCTATATAGTGTATTGTTAAGTTAATTGGGCTTAATCTAAGACTTTGATTTTTTAAGCCGAATAACCAAAAAGTATTTAAATGTGGTTTAACTTAATTTTATTAAGAGAATATGGAAATAAAAAACATTCCAATGGTAGAAAAGAGAAAATTAGTAGCTTCTGGTTCATCAGTTGTAGCTGTGATACCAAAACAATGGTTAGAGGGTAATGGATTAAAAGCAGGAGATGAAGTTTTGATGATAGCTAATGGAGATTTAAAGTTTCAAAAGATGACAGGAGAAAACATAGAGAGAATAAAAAATCAACTTAATAATCAGATGACTTCAAACCCAATCAGTAGTGAGGGTACCTAATTTGCTGGTAGAAGTGTTCTAAGTTCGCGACTTAGAATTGAGTTGTCTTGAAATCAAGCAGGGTGGATAGGCAACTCACATCTGACACGACACCATCTTTTTTTCTTGGTGAATATGAAATAATAGAGAAATTTGGGTTGTCATAATAACTTAAGATACTACTTATATTTATATCTTTCTATTTCTCTACTTTTAAAGCTTTCTTTAATAAGTCTCTAACGGCTTCATTATTATTCTTTAAACTTTTATCTATCTTATACTTTAAAACCTCTTTCCATAACTTTTCATCACAATCAAAAATAAGCTTTTTAGCCATATTAATAAGTGTTAATGATTATTTATAAACCTTTGCTTTTTACTAACAACCATTAATAGCTATTAACAGAAAGGTTTATAAAGGTCTTATTCCTATTATTAATAACCATTAATAACCATTAACAATAGACAAAATGAAACATAAACAAGAACAACAAAAAACAAAATGTCCTCACTGCAAAAGCGAAGAAGTAGTTAAGCGAGGATTATTTGAAACAAAAGCACATGGAAAGCAACAAAGGTTTTTCTGTAAAAAATGCTTAAAGAAATTCATAGTTAGAACTGCCTTTTATAGAATGAGGAATAATGAGAAGAAGATAACATTATGTTTAGACCTATTCTATAAAGGAGTAAGCACAAGAAAAGTTCAAGAACACCTACAAATGTTTTATCCTCATAATAGTTCTTGGGTTAGCATTTATTCTTGGGTTATTAAGTATAGTAAGATGATAGGAAATTTTACAGATAAACTTAAAATTAATGTTGGTTCTGAAATGCAAATTGATGAAGTTGAGTATCACAGAAGAATAAGCCATAAAGCACACAAGGGAGTAGAAAAGAATTGGTTTATAGATAGTGTAGACCCAGATACAAAATTCTTAATAGCTTCCGACTATGTAAGGAATAGGGATTTAAAAGAAGTTAAGAAAGTTTTAATTTTAGCTAAGAGTAAAACAGAAAAACAAATATCCATTATAACTTCTGATGGTTGGTTAGCATACCCTCGTGCAATACAAAAGATATTTACAATAAAAGAAAAGAGTAATAGTAAAACTTTTGGAGTTATACATAATAAAGTTAATGCAAGTAAGGGAGAGGGATTTAATCATCCTATTGAAAGATTACATAATAATCTAAGAGCAAGAACAAAAATCTTTAGAGGTTTTCATGGTTCAGTAGATAGTGCAAGGGCAATATTAAAAGGATTTGAGATAAGTTATAACTTTATTATAAAACATCAAGCTATAAACTGCTGTCCTTATGAGTTAGCTATTCCTGAATTAAAAGAAAAGTTAGAGTTGAATAAGTGGTTATCCCTAATTAAATTAGCACAACAACAAACTATTTAAAAATGTTAAAACCTTTAAAAGAAGATAAGATAAAAAAGCAGATGGAAAATTTAAAAACACTAAAAGAGAAGAAAGAAGAATTTTTAAAAACAATTTTAAGTAAGACCTATCCAAAAAGTATGAATAAATATAAAAGAGTTCCTTGTTCAACAATTAGATATGCTGGTGGGAAAACCTTAGCTGTTGGTCATGTTATTGAGTTATTACCTACAAATATAAAAAAAGTTGTTTCTCCATTTTTTGGTGGTGGTTCTATTGAAATAGCTATGAGTAAATATTTAGGTTTAGAAGTTAGAGGTTTTGAGATTTTTGATATTCTGTGTAATTATTGGAAATATCAAATAGAACAACCTAACTTACTTTATAAAAAATTAAAAGAATTAAAACCAACAAAAGAACAATTTGAAGAAATAAGAAAAATATTAGTTAAGGTTTGGAAAAAAGAAATTACCTTAGACCCATTAACTCTTGCTGTTTATTATGTCTATAACTTTAATTTATCTTATGGACCTGGCTTTATGGGTTGGACTTCTGATATTTACTTAAATGAAAACAAATATAATAAAATGATAGAAAGAATTAGAGATTTTGACCCAAAAAATCTTAAGGTAGAATGTGCAGATTTTCAAGATATAATAAAAAACAATCCTAATGAATTTCTTTATTGCGACCCCCCTTATTACATAGGAGAAGATAGCAAGATGTTTAAAGGAATTTATCCTATGAGAAATATCCCTGTTCATCATAATGGATTTAAACATGAAGCATTAAGAGATTTGCTTAAAAATCATAAGGGTGGTTTTATTCTTTCTTATAATGATTGTCCTACAATAAGAGAATATTATAAAGATTTTGAAATAACCTCTCCGAGCTGGCAATATACTATGGGTCAGGGAGAAACAAGAATAGGAAAAAATAGAATAGAAAATGGAGAAAATCATGTTAAGGGTTCTCACGAATTAATAATTTTTTGTCCACCAAAAAATTAGTTATCTTAAACTATTTCAGAATTATCTTTTTTTACACTTTTCTTAGCATTTTTTTTACGATAATCCTCATAACTTACTCTAACCCACTCAGGCCAACGATACCCTTTCCCCTTACCTCTACTTTGAAAATGCCAATCGGGATATTTTCCCTCTATACTTTTATAATCTTCATTACACTTTTCTTCCATTTCTTTAAATGCAACAACCATACCTCTTTCACTTCCAAAAAGTCCTTTAATTTCAGATTCTATTTCATCTGAAACTATAACATAAAATTCTACTTTTTTTCCCTCATCAAGTTCTTTTTTTATTAATAAATGAATACCATAACTTCTGATACTTGGACCACCTTGCATAGCACCCTCATAGAAGTTCATAGTAGACTTAATTCCCCCTTTTCCTTGTGAGCCACCAATTTTAATGATTTCTCCATTAACTACAATAAGATATACAAAACCTACTCTTTTCCTTAATCTAATTTGTTCTAAAGGGTTACCCTTTTCATCTTTAAGATTTTCTAAATAATTGAATTTTATATGATTTTGAGCATGTTCAGTATTAAGAACGACATCAGCTATCTTGAAACATGTTTTAACCTCGCTTATTTTCATGGAAGTTTAAGTATTAAAGAACTTAAAAACCTATCTAAAAAGCCCAATTAACTTAACAATGTATCTATATAGTAACATTTATATACATTAATTAACATTAATTTCTATGAAAGCAACAAACCATATTTTAGTTGATGATGAGGTAAAAGAATTTATCAATAAAAAGAAACTTATAAATGATGAATCAAATAATTCTGCATTAAGAAGAATTTTAAATTTATCCCCAATTATATTTAATAAAAAAGGAGGTAAAAAAAATGGGAAAGATAATTGCAAAAAAAGTAGTTGATAGAAAAGCAGGATTCCTTTACTATGTTGACGGACAAGGAAATGTTTGTCAAGCAGAAATGAAACGAGGAAAAAAAGGTGCAAGAGCAGAAAAGAGAACTACAAAGAAACCAGCTAAGAAAACTACTAAAAAGAAAAAGTAGTTAAATTTAAATTATTTATTTTTATTTTTTTACTATGTTAATACAAATAAAACCAGAAGAAATCAAAACAAGTCTTAAAGAGTTCATGGGAAAAATGAGACTAGCAACTTTAAGAGGCTGGGATTTCTGGTTATCAGGGAGAGGAGACGGACAAATAATAATAAACTTGGAGATAAAAAATGAAAGAGTTAACCATAAACGGAATAAAAGATATTGATGAAGTAAAAGAAATAGAAATCCCATCAAAAGAACCAGAAACATTCACAAAACAAGAAAAAAAGGAATATATTAGAGAATCAAATAAAGAACCAATAGCAAAACAAAATGGTATTATGGCAATTTCAAAGAGTAAATTTTATTTGCTATTAAGCATCTTAATAGTGGTGGTTTTACTCTTTGGGCTGAATATCATTTGGAGCAATGTTATCTTCTCTGGGAAGGACTTTGCTTCAAATGTTACAATAGAAAACATAAACAATATAGATACTCCTGATGTACCTATAACTCAAGAAATACAAAATGATTTTACAATTGAGAATAAAATAGAAATTCCAGTTGATATACAAGAGGAAATAGATGAGATAAAAGATACAGTAGATAAAATTTTAGATGAGGTTAAGAATCAAACAGCATGACATAGAAAATGTTTAAAAAAGGAAATTGTTTTTGGAAGTTAAGAAAAACTTTTAAACACTCAAATAAAACAAAGAAAAAACTAAGTAATTCCCGTATTAATGGAATTATTGATGGACACATAATTCCATGGAACAAGGGATTAACAATGAAAATGGATAAAAGGGTTAAAAAAATTGCAGAAATGTCCATTTTTCAGAAAGGTCATAAATTGAATATTGGTAGGATTCATTCTAAAGAAACAATAGAAAAAATGAGAGTTTCTCAGAAGGGTATAAAGAAAAAACCACACACTAAAGAATGGAAAATTAATCATAGTATTAGAATGAAAGGAATCTTTAATCCAATGTATGGAAAGAATCACACAAAAAAGACTAAAATAAAAATAAGTAATAGTTTGAAAGGTAATCCTTCTCCAATGAAAGGAAAAATTCGTATGGACATTAGAGGAAGAAATAATCCTATGGCAAATCAAAAAATAAGACTAAAGGCAATTAAGAGGTCATTATTAGCACAGCAATTAAAACCATCAAAACCAGAAAGAGAAATGATAAAATTAATAGAAATGAATAATCTCAATTTTGATTATGTTGGGGATGGTAAATTAATTATTGGAGGATTTAATCCAGACTTTATTTCTAAAGATAATAAAAAAATTATAGAAATTTTTAGTATCTATTGGCATAAACTAGCAAAGATAAAAGAAAGAGATAAGAGAAGATTACAAACATATTTTAATAAAGGGTTTAGAACTTTAATTTTATGGAGTGATGAATTTGATAATCCTAATAATATACTCAAAAAGGTTATTAATTTTAATTCGTCTAAATTTTGGGGAACACAAGGCAATTCGCATATATCAAAATGAAGAGAAAATTTCAATGCAAAGACAACCCTATGGTGTTTGTTAGTTTAGATGAATGTGAAAAGTGCAAAACAAAAGAAGAGTGTTTACATTATAAATATGAAATTGAATTTAATAAAAAACAGGAGGAAAAAGAAAATGGCAATTGATGAAACAGAAATCTTAGAAAGTATAGAAATTGAAGAAAGACATATGAGTAGATGTCACTGGAGAGATGTAGCAAAAACCCAAATAGAAGGGAATCACTATCAAAAGTGTTTACATTGTGAAGGTGAAGAATATGAGTGTTTTTCATATTTCCCAAGATTTAAAGTACCAAATTAATAAAAAATGAAAAATAAAGCAAGTGCAGGAGTGATATTTGTAATCATAGTAATAGTCATATTTATAGGATTAATCATAACAGGAATAGTTATAGGGAATAAAAAAGGTTGGTTTAATGGAGATGAACCTATAAATCCATCATTAATAAAAATGTATTTAATGGCTAGAGATATGAATACTAAAGAAACACAAACAGCAAATTATGTTTTAGACTACAATAGAAACCCAGCAGTAATTATATCTCAAGGAGAATTAACTAAGGATTGGAATGAAGTAATAGTTCCAAACAATCAACTCTATCATTTATGGTGCTGGAATGAAAACCATTATGTAATAAAAGCAAGTAAAATGTTTACATTACAAGAGTTAACATCTAATATATCCAAGCATACTTGTGATATGGTTAAAATTGGAGACATTTCAATTGTTCATTATGGAGACTTATCAAGAAAGGAGAACCTAATAACTTTTAATATAACAACTAAAGATTACTTTAAAAAACTCTCAGCTTGTTTTGAATGGTCAGCAGGAATAGTATCTGTTCATGCTAAAAATCAAAATGTATTATGTGAAAAAGGAAATTGGGTTAATTGGAGTTTTTACAATGCAACAGATGAAACTTATAATTATCTTCCAAAAGATATGTGGAGATGTGGTGAATGTGAAGATGTATATTGTGAACAAACAGAAAAATGTGAATTAGTTGAAGGAAGATACTGCAAAATAAAAAATATAGAAGTTCCAAACAGATATAGGGGATTAGTTGATAGTTGTTATTATTTTGGAAAATCTCTAAACAATGAAACATTCACAATAGAACTAGAAGTTGAAACACTAGATAATAAAAACATCTTAGATTTCATTAAAATATATTTCTTTGATAAAGACAGAAGATATAATCCTGTTGAAGGAATGTGGACATATCAATCAGAATTAAATGGAGAAAATTTAGGGAATCCTAAAGACTTTGAATATAGGATTGATTATTACAATGAAAATTAATTACGGATGTGGATATGATAAAAAAGAAGGTTGGATTAATATAGATACTAATAAAGAATGTAAACCTGATATTTTAATAAACAAAAATAATCTTAAATTACCTTTTGAAGATGAGACAATAGAGTATATTTTATCTAGATATTGTTTAGAACATATTAATAAAGAAAATATCCAAGAACTAATAAGAGAATTTCATAGGATATTAATTAATAAAGGAATTCTAGAACTTTATCTTCCACATTACACAGGAACACATATTAAATATTTAGACCACAAAACTATGTTTGGAATAAATAGTTTTTATGGAAATGATATAAGATGTAAAAATCCTACAAATAAAAACGAACCTAAATTTAAAATAAAACAAAATCTAACACTTTTTGGATGTGAAAGTTATCAATCAAAAAATCCATTTATTGTTAGAGGTGTTAATAAATTAAGTTTTTTATTTAATGTAACAGAAACATGGCAAAAGATATGTGAAAAATATCTATGGGGTGGATTTGAAGAAATACACTATATAATGGAGAAAATTAAATGAACCATAAAAAAAACTTAATAAGAAGTTTAATAACAGGACTACTAAGTATGATAACTATTTTTGTAGCTTATGGTATGAATGAAATGATTATAATATCAAACTTTATTGTGATTTTTGTTCTAACATGGGCTGGAGGAATAATAGTTGGAAAATGGTATGATATAAAAGAAAAATGGAAAAAAAACATATAAAAGAAATTAAATTGCATAATCATTTTAGAAAGTGGTTATTTGGATTTTTATTAATTGGAATAATAATTTGTATTAGTTATGTAGGAATGGGTATTATGGCTACTGATGATTCTTGTAATAATAATGAAATTTGTGAACAAGGAGAAACATTAGATAGTTGTCCTAATGATTGTTTAACTTTATCTGATAAAGGAATTAATTTAGTTTCACTAGCTCATGGAGGATATTTTGATTACTCTGATTATGAGATTGATTATTTAGCAAATACCTATCAAATGTTAGAAACTGCCTATGATATACATATGATGAATAGCCCTAATTTTTTTAATAGATTACAAGAAAGTAATGAAAATTTAAGCATATTACTTTATGACCATGGGGGATATCGTTCTCCATATTATGGTCTTAGTTTTCTTAATTGGAGTGAAACATGGACAAATCGCCATGATTGGATTCTTAATGATGCTCCATATTGTGGGGGTTGTGAGAATTTAGCTTCTTATGATTCTAATTGGAATCCTTGTCCAAGCACTTGTGAAGAAGCAGTAGAATTTAGAACAAATATAGAGAGTGAATCTTTAACTAATCATTTAGGAGAATTTTATTCTTTTTTTTCTGAAGGTGGAAAATATAATATAGAAGGAACAGAAATAGGGAATGTAAGTTTTGTAGGTGTAAAAGTAGATAATGTAGAATATGGAGCTTTCTACAACAGACATTATAATTATGATGAATTTTCTAACAGCCTAAAAAACTTTCTTGGAGATATTAAGCAAAATATGGGAAATAAATTATTACTTTATAATGGTTTATACTTTAATACTGCTAATGATATAAACAATTATCATTCAGCTCCTTTAGAGGTTACTGATGGTGCTTTATCTGAAATATTTTGTATGTATGATGGAAATCCGTTAAGTAAAGAAATTATTATGGGTTATATAGATACAATTACTAATAATCCAGATAAACTAATTTATATTATTTCAAGAGGAGCTTATGGAAATAATAATTTATTACCTGAAGAAATAGATAAGAACAGATTTTGTTTAAGTCTTTATTTAATAGCAAAGCAGAAAAAAACATTTTATTCATACCATCCCCTTTTTGGTCCTGCTGGGAATGTTGATTTGAAAAAACAAAGAAATGGAAAAATGTATAGTATGTCATCAGAAAATCTTGTTAATGTTGGTGAACCTTTAAATGATTATGAAATATTAAATAACAATGTTTTACATAGAGAGTTTGAAAATGCTAATGTTTATGTTAATCTAGAGGATTCTAGCAGAACTATAAAGTTACCATATAATATGTGGGATTTAGAAGGAGATTCTATGAATGAAGTAACACTTGATTCAAACCAAGCAACAATCTTATTTAATCAAGAGAACTTAGTTTGCAATAGTGATGGAAAGTGTGAAGATGTTGAAAATAGGAAAAATTGTCCTAGTGATTGTGATGTTAAAATAATTGATGATTTTGAAGATGGAGATTTAAAAGAATACAAGACCTATACCAGAGCAAGTGGAATTGATGGAATATCACACCAATATAATATTTTATATAAGGTAGTTCAAGAAAATAATAATAAATTTTTAGATTTTAAATGTCAAGGAAATAACTTTTTAGATTGTATAGTAACTAATCAAGGTAATGCTATAACAATAACACGCCCTGTAAATAAATGGCAATATACAAAATATCCAAACACAATAGCTGAGTTTAAAATAAAGAATAAAGAAACAGGATACCCATTAATAATTGGATTTAGAGTTGAAACTGATATTCCTTTTGATGATGAGAGACCTAGTTTTTATTTTATGTTTTATTCTAATAAAGGCAAAAGTGAATTCCCAGAAGATGGTTTTTTTGATTTAAATGGAGATATTGAAAATATAAATCTTTTTGGAAATTTAAGATTTGGAATTGATACAAATGAAAGCTGGAAAAGTTTTACAATAGATTTACAAGAAGATATTAATAAATTTCTTCCTAGTGTAAACATAGTTGATATTGGAGATGTAATTATAGGAGGTAATGGTTATCTTGATGACATTAAGTTATTATCTGGGGGGGATGAGATTAATAATGAAACTTTTTTAACTGTTGTTGGAGACTTTGATGGAGATGGTTTTAATGAAGACTTCTATTGGTATTCTGAGGGAAATTATAATGTCTATTCTCCTGAAAAAATTTCATCAGGATATTTATATAATTCAGCATGGGACTTAATGAATCCAGAATATATAGAAAGAATTTATGCTGGTGATTTTGATGGTGATGGGGCTGATGAAATAGTCGCTTTACAAGATGCTGGTAGTTTATATTGGATGTATGTTTGGGAAGTTTATGACCATTCAGGTTGGTGGAAAGGATACCCCAAAACTTCGTATCCTTTAAAAAATTCAATAAGAACTAATGTAATTCCTAATTATATTAATAGTTTTTTAGTAGGCGATTTTGGTAATAATGGTATTGATGAATTAGTAGGTTATCAAGATGGGTGGTTTTATGTTTGGGATATAAATCGGTTGATTGCAGATAGCAGAGGATATATTTAATAGACACTATTAAAAATGGAAAAAACCAGAGAAGAATTAGAAAAAGAATTAGCAGAGATGAAAAGAACAAAAAGAATAGAATCTTTAATAAAGATAATAGGTTATTCAATACTTCTAGTAATATTTGGGTATGCTCTGTTAAGATTATATTTGAATTAAAATTCAAAATAGATAATTTTATATATTACAAAACCTTTAAAAACCTATGGCAGAAAAGAAATATCTAGAAAACGAGATTAAAGAAATAATTTTCTATATTTTCTTTGGAGTTTTCATGACAATAATTCTCCCTCTAGCAGTTGGATTTGGATTAAAAGCATTTGAAGAATCTTTTGTTGCTGGAAGACCTTTAATGTTTGGAGATTTTATTGTAACCTATATGATATACTATATAATGATTATTGCTGGTATGTCTTTAATTATTTTCTCAATAGGAAATATGTTAATTCATAAAAAAGGAGAACATCCATCAACTCAGAAAAATCCTTCTTGGTTTACTTTATTTTCAGTAAGTTTTATATTTAATCCAGAACAAAATGGTCTTCTATACAAATTATCAGAATATATTGGATTCAAAGGAGAATCTAATTTTATGAGGTGGAGTTTATCTATTTTTAGAGTTCTTGTAGTTGGAACTATAATATTTGTTGGTGTAGGTTTAATACAAACAATAACTCATACAGCATTTGTAGGAATACCTCAAATGCCTTTTCAGATGACAGAAACAGCTTCAGTTATATTCTCAGCAGAACCTCCAGCATTTGCAGAAACAACAATGTTCTTAGTATTATTCTGTTTTTTAATGGGAATAAATGCTTATTTATGTTCTAAGTTTAGATTAGGATTAGTAGGTTTCTTTATCATAGGACTAATAATAGTATCTCCTTTAATAGGAATAAGCTGGATGGCTTTCCATAATATAGTATATGGGAATTCAGATGCAAGTTTATTAGCCACATTTATGTTTGGATTCTTAGGTTCAGTTCTTACTCTCTTAACTGGAACTTTCTTGTTTTTTTACTTGTGGCATTTCTGGAATAATGTTTTTGTTAAATTATCAGAATTAGCAACTGTTAGAGAAGACCTTATTTTATTTACAATTATAGCTCTAGTAGTATTAATAGTAGTATGGATAGCAGGAGAAATTATTAGAGCAAGAAGAAAAAATAAGGTAGAAGTTTATGTTCCAGAATGAAAAAAATAATAGCAACAACATCAGCAATAATCTTAGTAGCAATTTTAGTATCTTTAGTAGGGATTGTAATATTTCAAAATCTAGCTAATGAATGTGGAGATGATATATGTGAATTATCAGACCTTAAAACCTGTGGACAAGATTGTAAACCAACTTGTTCTTATGGATATTACTCTGGATTAATTGGAAAAAATATGTCTAAGGAAAAAGTCCAAGAATTAGTAAGAGAGGAATGTTCTCCTTTATGGGATGATATATATACAGAATCAAGAGTTTCACTAGGAATATCAGATGATTATGTATCAAGAACAAGAGAGTTTAATTTTGATAATTGGGAAGTGCAAAAAGTTCTTCCTGAATTTAAAGGAAAATATACAAAAGCTGAAACAATTACTAGGGCAGTAGGAGATTGGGTTTATTTTAATGTAGAATATCATGGCTACTTAGATTTTAATGATTGTTTTAGAAATAGAGCTTCAGATATAATAAGAAGAGGTTATGGTTTATGTTCAACAATGACTAAAGTGAATATAGCATTATTAAGAGGGATGGGAATAGCATCAAGACCAGTTTTAGGATGTGTTCATTCAGCAGAGTTTTATTCATCTGTTCCTTTATCATATCAAGAAAGACCTTTATTACAAAAATTAGTAGACCAACCAATATTTAGAAAACCAAATGTTCCTGCTATAGAACTTGACCCTGAAGTAGAGGGAATAGTTACATCTAGAGGGGGGTTACACACTTGGCTAGAAGTTTGGCTTCCTGAAAAAGGATGGGTAATTCTAGAACCAACAACAGGATATTTAATTGACCCAAAATCAACAGATTACTTAGTTTATAAAAGAGAACCAAATGATGCAGATTTTTGTGGATTAGATAATCAGCTTCATTCTTCTTTCTTACAGAAGTGTAGAGCTTTCTGAATAAAAGTTCAAAAATAGAAAAGTATATAAATGATTAGTTCCTATATAAGATAAGAAAAATGCCTAAAAGTAAAAAGTTTAAAATAATTAATGCAATACTTATTTTATCTATTTTATTAATTCCAAATGTTCTTGCTATTAATACTAATGTTAAAACATTACCAAATAGTCCATTAGCATACTTTTTTGTTGTTTCTATTCCAGAGGGTATAGAGATGTTTTTTACATTTAATAAAGAGGAAAAATTAATAAAAAGAACATTACTTTCAGAAAAAAGATTATTAGAATTACAAAAATTAAATCAGATAAATGCTCCTATTTCTACACAACAAAAAGTAGTTAATAGATATAATAAAGCATTAGATAAAGTAGATGAAATGATAAAAAAAGGAATAATTTCTTCTGAAGAAAAAAGAAAAATAATAGAAAATAATCTTAATAAAGTAAAAGATAGAGAAAAACAAATTCCTTCAGATTTGATTCAATTACCTATTGTTATAGGGAAAAATTCTTGTGGAGGAAATTCAGGGCAATTTTGTGAAAAAACTTTTAGATGTACTTGTGGTTTTAGTCAAGACTGTAAAGCTGACCAAGTAGGAACTTGTACTAAATCTAAAATAGATGAAATAGCAGATGGATTATATTGTCCAATGATTTATGCTCCTGTATGTGGAAATGATGGAAAAACCTACCCTAGTGAATGTGTAGCAATACAAAGAAAAGTGATGGTCAATAAAAAAGGAGAATGTGGAGAAGAAGAAAAGAAACAAGAACCAATATCTTCTTGTAAAACAGATAAACAATGTCAAGATACTAAAAGAAGTTGTTATTTTAAATGTATAGATGGCAATTGTAACGAAATTATGACTTTTGTAAAATTATCTCCTTATCCTGATTGTGAAAGTTCTATATCTCCAGCACCAATACCTACTCCAAAACCAATACCAGACCCATCACAACCTCCTAAAGAAGAACCTACTCCAAAACCAATACCAGACCCATCACAACCTCCTAAAGAAGAACCTACTCCAATAACTCTCCCACCAGTAATAAAGACTTGTAATTCTAATGAAGAATGTATTAATAGATTAAGAAGTTGTAATTCTAAATGTATCAATGAAGAATGTACAATAGTTAATACATTCGCACCAACTGGGAACTATCCTAATTGTGAAAAAAGATATGGAATATTGTAAAACCTTTTTTAACCACAGTATACAATTGTTAATTTATATTTTTTCTGAATAAAAGTTCAAAAATAGAAAAGTATATAAATGATTAGTTCCTATATAAGATAAGAAAATGGCAAGAAAATCTTATAATCCGTTTAAAATGTGGGGTGCTTGGGTTGGTACTATATTATTAGGTATATGGTATTGGGTTCAAATACCTAATGTTATTAATAAACCTATAAATCAATTTTTTAGTTTTATAAGAGGTGATTTTGCTATTGAATATCTTATATTGGGAATTTATCTTATCATAGGTTTCCTACTAGGTTGGGGAATACATAGTATAGTAAGAGCATCAAGAAAATAATTTCTGAATAAAAGTTCAAAAAAGCAAAACTTTATATATTATGATAACTTTAAAAACCTATGGCATTGAAAACTAAGAACTTAGTAGCTATGATTATTATAGGAGTTTTTGTTCTAGGAATTATTGGTTTATTATTTTTTATAAATAAAGATAATGGACTTAATATATCTACATCTGGATTACAGGCAAGTGGTTCATATGAATGTCTTTCAGGATATACTTGTGAAGCAACTCCTATATTGAAATGTATTAATCCAACATCAGAAGAAAGAATAGTAATTGCTAGAGTACAAGATTTTAATTATGGGGAAAATTATCCACAACATTGGATTGCTCTTGCAAATGAGTATGGAAATTTAGAATCTTGGACATATTCAAGTTTAGTAATTCATTCAGTAACACTTTATTTAGATTATAACCCCCAATATTGGCACAAAGATTTTACCCTTTTTGATTTACCTTATGACAGAGAAGGATTTTTCACAACTTGTTCAATTGGAAGTGATAAATGTTTATATGTAATACAAAGTGCAAGTGCTGGAAAATATTATATGTATAAACAAAGAACTGGGGCAGATATAAACCCAGAACAATTATATAATTGTGAAGGAAGAGAATTATGTTCAGGAACACAATCAATGTATTCTTGTTCAAAAACAGTAACTACAAATACAGAAACACAAACACTAAGTTGGAACAGAGATTATCCAACACCAACAGAGGGATACAAACCTTATAGTTTTTTCTTAGATGGAGATACAGAAAATAATTTAATATCATTTTCAGGAGAAATTGAATACACTAGAACAATAAAACTTCCAGAGCCAATAACAGAATGTACTGCTTCAAATGGAGAAATATTATCTATTGGACAACAAGCTTGTAGTATTATTAATTCAAACATATTAGAAAAATGTATATCTAATATAAATACTGGAAACGCAGAATTAAAGGAAATACCTTTAATTGGAGATTGTTGTGAATCAAACTCAGATTGTAATGATAATAATCCTGCAACTAATGATGTTTGTTCAAGTAATTCATGTTTAAATATAGAGATAGAAGATTTTTGTGCAACATCATCAGACTGCCCACATCAAGACCAATCATGTCAAAATAATGCTTGTATATTTCCAACAACAGGAGACTATTGCTCAGCATCACAATTAGGAACAAAAAAATGTATAGGAAGTGTTTTACAAAAATGTATATATTTCACAGGATGGGATAATGCTTACATATGGGGATTTGAACAAGATTGTGGTGAATCAGATAAAGTGTGTGTATCCTCAGGTTGTATAACTTATGGAACTGTAAATTTTAATACAGAAGATTCATATGGTGTTGGAAAAGAAATAATAATAAAACCATTAATTTATTCAAGTCAAAGCTTATCTGGAAAATCAGCAAAAATAATATTATTACAACAAGAATTATTTTCAGATAATTATCAAGTAATAGAACAAAAACTTAATTTAGGAGTTTTATTTGATAATTCTTTATCAGAAGTTAAGTTTAATGGATTAACAAGAAGTGGAAAAATAAAATTTGAATTAACTATTTTTGATACTTCACTACCTGATAAAGAAATAAATTTCACAAGTGATGAAATAGAAATAAAACCATCTCTAAAAATATCCCCAAGTATTTCTCCACAAGTAACAAATACAGGACAAGATTTATCAGTTAGTTTAATTATTACTGATGAAAATGGAGATAGTATAACTTCACCAATCGGAGTAAGTGTAATAATTCAATTAGGATTAAATACAATATCTCCTTCTTATACATCAAGTTCAGAAATAAGATTTAATCCAGTATCTTTCACAGGTTTTGCTTTAATTACTATAACAGCAGAAGCAACAGGTTATGTAAGAGCAGAAGAATCAATACAAACTGAAATAATAAAATCTAATATAGCACAAAAAGTAAAAGTAGATGGAATTAATTATGAATCACTAGATGAAGGAAGAATAAATGTAGGTTCAAGAAAAATATCTGTGGGAATAGAAAAAGGAGGAGTTGCAATGAAATTAGATTCAATATCTTTAGAAATGCAAAGACCTGATTCAGGATTTGATAGTTTAACTTTCACTCCAAATTATGATAAAACAGAATGGAGTGCAACATATAATTTCTTAGAAGAGCATAAAACATATACACTTATAGGTGTTGCAAGTGATTTCACTAATGGTGTAGAATACGACATCAACCCATCTTTCAGCACTGTTGGAGGAACAGTTGATTGTAATTTATATCCTGAACATCCTGATTGTAAAGGAGGAATACCATTCTGGGTTTGGATTATAGGTGGAGTTGTATTGTTAGGAATTATAATTGGAATTATAATCGCAGTGAGGAGAAGATGAAAGGAGGTATAAATTAAAAATGGCAATAAAAGATTGGAAGATAGCATCATCATATGTGGAAGGAGACGGAACTATTGTATTTGTGTGGTATAAAGATAAAAATGCAGTTATGATTGAATCAGATAGGAAATATCTTAAATCACATTTTGTTACTATTGGAGAATTAGATACTAATGCACTAGGAGATTATAAAGCTTGGGGGAAGAATAAAGAATTCAAAACAAAATCACAAGCATTATCTTACGCAAAACAATACATGAGGAATAATTAGAAGATGAACATAGTAAAAGACACACTAGGAGATTGGAAACACTGGATAGGATGGATTATAACAACAATAGCAATCATAGGAGTTTTCCATTATCTAGGTGTTCACGGGTTACATACACCATTCTACCACCCACTAATATTATTAATAGTTATAGTAATCATAGATTTCATTAAACATATAATTAAATTACAGTAGAAGATGAAAAAGTCAATAAGAGAAAAATTGAAAGGAGGTTTAAAATAAAAATGAGTAAAAAATATAATCCATTTAAGATGTGGGGTGCTTGGGTTGGTGCGGGGATTGGTTTAATTATTGCAATATCTTTAATTATGAATTTTTTTGTATCCGCGCCAATAGTTGTTTATTCAAATCCTTACGCATTTGTTATGGCACAATTATATGATAATTGTGCTTATGGTGTAGATTCTTCTGGAAATCTATATTCTGGAGTCTGTGATAAATATTTAATTTCAAGAAATATAACAACACTTATTATAAGTGAAATATTTTTTAAGATGTTAGCAGGTTTCCTAATAGGATGGGGAATACATAGCTTAATAAGGGGGCTGAGGAAGTGAAAAATAAGAAATGGTTAATAGCACTAATTATATTAGCAATAGCAACGATAATTGATTTATTTGTTGTAGACCCTGTCCCATTTGTAGATGAAGTATTATTAATCGCAGGAACAATCTTCGTAGGATATAAAACTTTAATAAAATGAGCAAATTCCATAAATTCCAATCTGTAACTTTATTAATAGCAGTAGCATTATTATGGTATGCTCCATTTTTAGAACAAAAAACAGCTATAATAATCTCATCAAGTATTATCGGAGTAAATGCTTTAATTGAACTTATAAGTTAAAATGAAAAAAACATATTTAATATTTATAGCTTTATTCTTCTCTTTACTATTAGTTAATTCTGTTAAAGCAGATTTTCCAGCACCACATATTATAAGCACATTAGATGCTTTAGAAACACAACCAGAAACAAATTTCAAAAGAATATGTAGGAGTAATTTAGAAGTTTGTTTAGGATTTAATATTTGTGGAGCAGATTCAACAGTTGTTCATTATTTAACTCGTTCTGGAAAAGAAATATACAGAGGAACACACACAAAAAAAGCAGTTGATAATTGTTTTAAATTAGCAGGAAATGATGAACAATTACAAGCAGGTTGTATTGGATGGGGATTACACTTAACCCAAGACCCTAATTCTCATGGTAAAAATGGATATACCTCATCATCAATAAGCAAATATAAAGCAACAAATTTAATGTTACATCCAGTAACAGAAAGAGTTTATGAAACTTATGCTATAGAAAACAGCAAATATTCAGCAGATTATATAAATAATTTAGTATCTACAAATTGTGATATTTTTTACAAAGACCCAAAATACTTAAAACTATTAAATGAAGCATCAGGATTAACACTTGATAATGATGTTCAAATAGTTCAAACAGCTTTAAGTGGGCAAGGAAAATATAGTAGTGAACAAATATGGGGCAAAAAAGTTGATTTACCAAACTGGTGGTATTATTTATTAATTGCAATTATAATAATTTCTTTAACTGCTTTCTTAGGTATAGCAATATTTGGATATAGATTAAGAATAACTTTAATGATTTTCTGGGGAATTGTTTTAATAATCTCAGGAGTTGTTTTATTATCATTAATATTAGGAACTTCTTTTATATGGTATAATGGAGTTGTAGATGTTTTTGGATGGATAATCTCTATTCCAAATATAGATAATTATATAGATACTTCATTTGATTTAACTAAACAATATCTTGACACAGGAATTTTAAGAATAACAGATGCTACAGGATTAGATAGTTATATAGGCACAACATTTATGAGTGGTGCTTTAAGTGATGCAGAATCAACAGGAAAAGTTTTATGGTCAACAATAGGAATAATATTTGTTTTATTATTAGTAGGAACAACTATAATTTCCTTTGTTTGGAAGAAGAAAAGATAGATTTATAAACCTTACTTACTTACTTATTCTATGAAAACAATCAACGAAACATTTGAAGACAAAGAATTCACTCTAATGAAAAAAATGAAGAAAAAGTTAAGTTGGCATGATTTTATTATATTGCTAACCCAACACGCACAAGAATCAATTAAAAGAGGAGATTTTAAAATATTATAACACAATGGTTCAGCACCTGTTTGTCACGCATAATACTATAGTCATAAGATTATTTAAATCTTTCGTATGGGCGAGTAGCATAATGGCTAATGCACCTGTTTGTCACGCAGGTCATCCGAGTTCGATTCTCGGCTCGTCCACAGTGACAAAATGATTGATTGGATACCTATTTTAATAGTTGCAACAATATTAGCAATAATAATAGAAATCATACATTTTGCAGTTGATATGTATATTATTAAACATATAAAAACAAAAGATAATCTTATGTCTAAAATAAAAATAATATCTTCTTTTATAATAACTCTTGTAATTATCTCTGCTATCTTTTCTGGATTTTACACAACATCAACAAATGAACACACAGTTTTAACAAAAATAAACGGAAAAAGAATAATCATAAAAGATACAGGTTTCCACTTTTCTTTCTTATCAACAAGACAAACAATAGATTTAAGAGAACAATTTATGACTTTCCCTGCAAATGAAAGATTTGATGATTCAGATATTATATTAACAAAAGATAAAATTCCAATAAGAATATCAGCAGTTTTCAGCTATAAAGTAATTGATTCAGAAACATGGGCTATAAAAATAAGAAACCCAGAAGAACAATTATTCTTACAACTAACTTCTATAATAATAGAAACAATACAAGAAAAAACCTATAATGAAATAATAAATAGAAATCAAGTAGAACAGGAAATATTTAATAAAATAAATCAAAAAGCAATAGAAAAACTATCTTTCAAGTTTGTAAAAACAGCAGATACTTTAGATGTTGTAGATGCAAAAACCAAAGCAGAAGCAAATGAAATTAGAACCAAAAGTTTAATAAAACAATCAGAATCAGAAGCACAATCAAATAAATTATTACAAGAATCATTAAAAGATTTCACACCACAACAAATAGAATATTTAAAAACAAAACTCTTAGCAAATAATCCAAACCTTAAATGGGCTATCCCATATGGAACAAATCTAAATATTAATTCTGAATAAAAATTCAAAAAGCAAACATTTATATAAATTAGATTATTATATAAATTATGGCTAAGAGAAACAAGCTTATGTATTTAGTATTAGGAATTTTAATGATTAGTTCAGTTATAGCTTCTACTGGAGTTAGTATTGGGGTAACTTACTATGATGAAAATGGAAATGTTATAAATATAAATGGAGAAGATAATAATAATTCTCAAGATAATAATGAAACCCCTGAAGAACCAGCAGAAGTAACTTTGGATAGCCTATTAGCAAGAATAGAAGTTTTAGAGCAGAGAGTAACTGAATTAGAAAGCTGGAGAATTACTGTCACAGAAACATTAAATATGTTAATGAATAGTGTTCCTTTATTTACAGCAGGAAACAACTACTTAAAATATTTGAGTAAAACATATAAGAAAAAGATGGTATGTGGATATATGCAAGAAATGGAATTAACAGAATATTCTGATTTAGATTTAGATTGTACTGCTAAATATAAAACTTACAGAAGTGGAAGAATTAGACAAATTTGCAATTGTATATAAAATGTCAAAAGATAAAGATAAATTTGGAAAAACAGATATAGCTCAGATTTTAGCAGGAGCATTTATAATTGGAAGTACAGCTTTTATGGGTGCTGAAAGAACAATATCTTTATTTTTAGGATTTTCAATATTTATGGTTTTTCTTACAGTTGCAGTAATAATATTTGGGATAACAAGTTTGAAAAGAAGTGGATTTTTTATGAGATTAGCAATAACAATTCCAGCATTATTTTTAATTGCTTTGTTATTAGAATTTATGGTAACACAACAAATAAATATCTCTAAGGTATTTGTATATACAGGAATTGCATTACCTATAAGTGCTGGTATTGATGCTTTGAGAGATTAAAATGGCTAAAGATAGAGATACAACAAATAAAATAATATTTATTATTCTATCTTTACTTTTAGGTATATTTTTTATCTTGTGGGGGAAAGCCCATATTTTTCTAGCAACTTTAATTCCTCGTTTACATTTTTGTAGTTATCTTGCTTGTGTAATATTTTCATTAATATGGTTTGTATTTATGTTAATAGGGATATTTTTTCTTTATAAAAAAAAGAAACTAAAAAAGATATGGTATATCCCATTTATTGTTATATTAATTGTTGGATTTATTTTAATGAATCTAACTTATTGTGATTCAGAAGGTACTCACTTTGGGTTTAGATTTGGTTCACAATCAGTAGTTGGTGGAGCAGATTGTCAACAAGGAGTAGATTGTGCAGGAGATATTGTAGCAGTTCCAATTCCACCATGTTATGAAACAGATGATGGACAAGATTATATAACTAGAGGTATGATTTTAAGTGGGGCTAATCTAGAAGATATGTGTATGAGTCCAAATGTTTTAAGAGAAAGATATTGCAACTCAGAATTAACTTACACTTCTGAAGATATTAGATGTTCAGACTTATTTGGATTAGATTGGATGTGTGAGAATTCCGAATGTGTTTTAAATGCAACTCCAACAACTCCAACACCACCAGCACCAACACCATCCCCCCCACCAGAAGAAGATGAAACAGAAACAAATTGTGGAGATGGAGTAGATAATGATTTAGATGGAGATATAGATTGTGCAGATTCTGATTGTAATATTCCTTTTATAGATGGGGGTTGTGGAGATTTTGATTATAGTTGCCAACATCTTTCTGAATATCCAACTTGTGGTGGAACTTGTCCTATAGATGAAGAATGTATTGTTTACTATGCAGGAGATGGAACATTAGATGGGGGGTGGTGTGAATGTATGCCAATAGGAGAAACTTCTTGTGGAGATTCTGGTGGTTGTGATGGTTGGTGTTTAGAAGGAGATAGATGTGTCTGGGATTCAGCAGGGTGTTTTTGTGAATTTGATTTAGGTTGTTTAGAAACAGATGGTGGTATTGACCCAACAGTAGGAGGAGTAACAACATATTTTCCAGTCCAATCTATAGATGAATGTGTATTTAAAACAGATAGATTAATTGAATATAGTTGTGGAGTGGATAATACAATAGAATCTCAAGAGATAGATTGTGAAAATTTGGGTTTAGTTTGTATTGAATCTTATCCAGACCCAGCTTATTGTGGAGAAGGAGAATTATAAAATGGCAAAAAAAAAGATTAACTATGGAGGGATAGTTTGGTTATTATTTATTGTTTTAGTTTTAGGAGCTAGTATATATGTTTTCTTTAAATATTCAGGAGTTTATGTTGTTCAAGAGCTAGAATCAACAAGTTCAGACGGAAAAGTTACATTACAAGCAAGTTTTTATAACTTTGGAGGATTAAGACAAACTTGGGTATCAGGACAAGAAGCAACTCATGTAACATTTAGTTTAAAAGCATCAAATACAGGAAGTGTAGATTTATTTAATATAGAAGTAGTAAACCAAAATGCTAATTTAGGAAATGCTTTTGATAATCTTCCAATAATTCTAAATTTTCCTATAAATTCTACAGATGTAGTTTTAGGAGATACAAAACAAGAATGTCCAATAGGAGATGAATGTGATTTAGGAGAGGATTGTATTGAAGGAAATTGTTATTTAAATTTACAACCTTTTGCAATAGGTTATGAACAAAATGATGTTGAGTTTTCTTTACAACTACAAGGTGACTACACTGGGTCTTTTGGAGAAACAGAGCAAGATTTATCAAATATAGTTTCTATTATATATGATATAAGAATAGAGGAAACAGAACCTTCTTATGTTAAGTTTAGAACTGATGATTTAACTTATGATTCAGATTCATCCATTGCTTATGGGACTTCATGTGATGGAAGTGATTTGGTGATTTATGGAGAAGAAACAAGTTCATTGATGACTACAGAATCTTGTGAAGATTATTTTGATAGTATATTATTAAATTACATTATAGGAGACTTGAGTTATTCAGGAACAAATAGCTTAATCTTAGGGACAAGAAGTGAATTTTCTGGAACAATATATATAGGGGAAACAGATGATGATGGTGTAGGCTGTAAGTGGGTGAGATATTCAGATTCAAGAACAGGAACAGTATCAATATCATCAGTATCATCAACCCCCTCAATGGAATTAGATTGTTAAAATAGTAACAGCTTGTCAGTTTTGAACTTAAATTCAAAAAAACCAAAACATTTAAATACTTTAATATCCTAAAAACCATATGGCAGAGAAAAAGAAAAGAAGACTTGCTATTATTCTACCAATCATAATTATATTACTTTTAGGAATTGGGATATATTTCTTTGTAACTTTTGAACCTACTGCAAAAACAGAAGTAACAGATATTTCAGAAGATGGTTCAGCAGGATTATTTGCAACATTTTATGACGAAGATGGAAACGCTATTAGTGTAAGTGGAGGATTAGCTCAATCATTCTTCGGACAAAACGCACCACAAGTATCTTATATTACATTTTTAATTAAGGTAAAATATGTAGCTCCAACAGGTGGAGAAACTCCTGTAGATATTAATAATTTAATATTATACCAACCATCAGTAGGATTAAGTGAAAATGTGGTAAAAGATTCATATTTAATTTCATCTATTGCAACAACACAGACAACTTTTGTAGATTTAATAAATACTAAAGGAAGTTGTACATCAGATGCACAGTGTGATACTACTGAAAAATGTAAAGACACAAACTCTGATACTATTCTAGACTCATGTTTAATTGATTTAGATAATTATGAAAGTGCTAATCTAGGGGTAGCTAATAATGTAGATTTTAAAACAAAGATTAAAGGAGAGATTTTAGGAGCATTTGGAGTACCATCAGATATTATAAGTGATGAAGTATTATTAACTTATGATATTAGAGGAGATTTTTGCTCAGATGGAACAGCTTATAAATCTTGTAGCTTTACAAACCCATTAACACCAAAATTATGTCAAGAACAAAACCTATTAGGAGTAGTAGACCTTTATAATAATGCAGAGGTATGTGGATGTCCAGTAGATTATAGTGTTTCAGGCTCAGGATTTGGCTCAACTTGTATAATAGATACTTGTACAGATGCAGATAGTACATCATTATTTACTTGTACTATAAATCCAGTAACAAACTTACAAACAAGTTTAACTGCTAATTTAAGATATTGTGCAACAGCAGGAGCAAGTTTAGTAGAGGATTGTAGAGGAGCAGATGGAACAGCAGGTAATGGAGATGATTGTGGATGTGCAATTGACTTTCAAGGAACTACAGGAACTTGTGAAGTGTCTGGAATATGTGCTTACCCAACATATGGTGGGGGATTAGTAGCAAATATCACAGAAAGTGGAACAAGTGGGTCATCAAGTGGTGGTGGAGGAACTTATGTTAAGTTTAGAACTGAAAGTTTAAGTTATCAAGCAGACCCAGATATATCTTATGGAACAAGTTGTACAACAGCAGATTTAGTAGGATATGGGACTACTGATGGAGAATCTGTAATATCATCAGGAACTTGTGATTCTACATTAGATACAGTTTATTTTTCAATACCTTGTGATGCTAGTTATGGTTGTTGGATAGGGATGAGAAATGGATATTTAACTGTATGTGGAACAGAAACAAACTTACCATCTGGGAGAAAACATAACTATCTATATTACACTACTGGATATTTTGGGAGTGGAGTATCTCTATCATCAACATTAGGAGTAGCTCCTGGAATGGAAGTAGCTTGTTAAGTAATCATCCGAAGAACAATGTTAGGTGACCAACCTTTTTTATTTTTATTTTTCTAAAATTTAAACAAAAGATTTATATATAACCTATTTCTTATAATACCATGTTCCACAAAATAAAAACTTGCCAAGAGGTTGCTTTCAGCAATTCTCAATCTAACTTATTTCCAAATATAATATTCAGAGAACTAAACAAAAGAAGAACTTGGCAATTAAGCCAAGTATCTTCTCTGCTATTAACAAAA
>JAHIVP010000037.1 GCA_018816335.1 Nanobdellota archaeon
GAATAATTATACACTCCAGAATCAATACTAAAGAAACACAAACTAGACTCAGAAGTTGTAGCATTAAATAAAATTGTTGCTGTATTATATGTTTTATTAAGAGGTAGGTTTATTGTTACTGCTGGATTTGTTGCATCTGTAGCAATACCAGTCTCATTCAAACTCCAATTTATAGCCCCAAGCCCATTCATCTCATCAGTCCAATTAAAATTCCCAGCTTCATCATAAATCAAAGCACTCCAATTATAAACATCATTATTAGTAAAAGTAAAATTCCAAAATGTATAATTAACAACTCCAGTAATATTTGTAGTATTTTGATGAACCAATCCTCCTGAAGAATTCCAAATAAACAAAGTAACATTAGCTAAATTATAATTTTCCTTACTTGAATTCACAATAAACTCAACAGTTATATTAGTTGTAGATGTCCAATTCTTAGGAAGAACATGAACACCATAAGGAGCAATTGTATCTACATTAAACTCCCACAAAGCAGTCTTATTTTCTCTCTCACAACAATCTTTAACAGAAGTAAAATAAGTATACTCTCCATCAAACAAACCAGTTGTAGAATTCTTACCCTGATTCACCCACAAAGCCCATTTATCAGTATCATATTTATATAAATTAGAAACATATTGTTGATATACTTCTGAAGCAGATAAACTTCTGTTCCATATCATTACTTCATCCATTTGGCCGTTGAAATAACTACCCCAAGAAGTAGTATATCTTGCACCTATTCCCAACTTAATTGATGCTGAACCTCCAGATTGAGTACCTGTTGTAGAATCAACTAAAACTCCATTGCTATACAGAAGACTATTTGTTCCATCCCAAGTATATGTTAAATATTGCCAGCCACTTTGCCTTGCTATCAAAACTGTTCCTGAACTAGCTGCACCATTAAATATATTTGCTTCATATACATCTGGACTATTATCAAGTCCTATTACAAAGTATTTATTATCTGAATTTGCACCGGCCTTTGAAATTAAATATGCATACTCTGACTGTTGTTCAGCTTTAAACCACGCAGATATTGTAAGGGGCCCACTTGTATAATCATCAAAATTCCCAGCATCAACATAATCCCCACTTCCATCAAAAGTCAAACACTTTCCATATTTACAATTAGTCACATTAACCCTAGCATTAGTAATAGTCCCATCATTTCCATACGAAGATAAATCCTTCACAAAACTCTCATCCTCCCCTTGAAAACTCTGATTATCAAAATTCATAAACAAAACTAAACTATCATTATACATTGTAAAATTAGTTCCATTCCAATTATACACAATCTCATCAATACAAATCTCAGAAATAGAAGTATTAATCTCAATAGTTTTATTCATAGTTGCAGTATTATTAGGCAAAGTTGGAGCAGAAAAATTAACACCAGGAGCAGTCACATTACAAATCAACAATGTCCAATTAATAACAGAATAAGACTCCCCACTATCACTCCAATTTGTATTACTATCATTATCCATAACTAAAACACTCCAATTATAATAATCATCATAACTAAAAGTCCAATTCCAAGCAGTCAGATTATTAATTCCAGTAATATTAGTAGTATTCTCATGAATCAATCCTCCTGTTGAATTCCAAAGCAAAAAAGTAGCATTACTCAAATTCAAATCATCTGTCTGATTAGAAAAAAACTGAACAGTAATATTTGCATTAGTAGTCCAATTTCCAGGACTCAACTTTCTACAACCATACGGACAAATAATCTTAGTTCCAGGATCAACAATATAATCAAACACAACATTTCCACCAACAACTTTCAAATCAAACACATCTTGAGTTCCAGTCAAATTACTCAAATAAATCTTATAAACATCATCACTACTAATCACACCAAACTCAGCAATCTTTACTTCTCCATTTTCTTCATAAACCTCCACACTCCCAGACTCATTACTATATCCATAAATTGTAATATCTTTTGAACTATCTAATTCTTCTTCAAATGTAACTCTAACATAATTCCCAACAGGAATTTCCTTGTAAACAAAATCCCTACTATTAACTTGCTCAAAAATATCTTCAATAAAAACCCTATTCTCATCTAAATGCTCAGCTCCTGTAATCTCAATAATCAACTCAAAAGTCTGATTACTTAAATGAGGAGTAATCCACTCAACATAATCAATCATCCCATTATTATCTAAATCATAACCAGTATAATTCATTAAAACTCTTTCATATCTAACCCCCACCCCACCCCCTTCCACCAACTCCTCTTGAGCCTGTTGATTAGAATCATCCACCACCTCATCCCCATCATTATTAACTGCAAATCCACTTATAGAAGCAATACTCACATTTTCATCACTAATATCACTATCAACTTCAGATTCTGTATTATTATTAATTAATTCTTCTCCGATTTCAACTAAACTTTCATTATTATCAACAACTATATCAATTTCATTACCAACAAAATCTGTTTCATTGATCTCATTAATAATCTCTTCTTCTGTATCAACAATTTCATCATTAATAATTTCTTCTACACTAAGGGTGGGTTGGGTGGGCACTACTACTGTATCAACAACCTCTCTAATCCAATACAACTTTATCCTTTTCTCTGAATCCAAAACCTCTCTAACAGTTGTATATGTCAAAACATTTGTATAATTTAATTCATCAGGAGCTGTAACAACAATCTCTTTTTTATTTTCAGAAACATTTCTCTCATAAGCTTCAGGAGCAACAGTATAATATTCAATCTCATACTCAGAAGAATTCTCTGTTATCTCAACATTCACAACTGTCTCTTCTTCAATAACTTCAATTGCTCTTCCTGTAATAAAATTCCCAATACCACTAAACAAATTCTTAAAAAACCTAATAATTCCAGGCTCTTCTTCTATCTCTAACTCAGCTGTAACATCTCCAGAAATAACTTGAGCAGTTATAGAAACACTTTCATCAGAAATCTTTTCAACAATCTCCCCAACAATTTTATTAACAGTTATATTCTCAGAACTCTTATGTAACTGAATATTCAAATTACTTGGCTCTCCTAACTTAACAATCTTTCTCCACTTAACAGGTTTCCTAATTTCAGCATCAAATTGAATTGTATTTTCACTATAATTAGAATCAATAACACTAACACTAAAAATATTACTCTCAACACTTTCATTTCCTTTATATCCAAAAATCTTCCCAACTCTTCTTCCTACAAAATCAACATCAGGAACAAATTTCATCTCACTTTCCAAAATCTCAACACTAATATTCTCCATTAAACTAACATTATAACTTTCAGCATTAGCAAAATAAACAGATAAATCAAAACTATAATTCTCACCTTTTAAAATTACAATATCTTCAACATTTCCAACAAAACTCAAATTCCCATCTGTCAAATTAACAAGAGTTGCATTAACAAGAGTTAAATTTGTCTCTGTTAAATTTCCAATTGTTAAATTTGTGGACATATTTGTTTCAGTCAAATTTCCAGTAGTTAAATTTCCTCCTTCAACATTAATCTCACCACTAACTTCAACAATCTCAACTCCATTATAATCTAAATTAACCTGCAAAATTCCTTGCTCAGCTAAAATATTTACATCTTCTAAATTAATACTAATAATCTCTGTTTCTACTCCTAAATACTCCTCACCAAATCCTTCCTCAGAAATAAAATACTCAGTTGAAACTCTAACAACATTTCCCTCAACAATTAAATTTACAGAATCAGTATCAATTTTCTTTCCATCAACCTTTATACTTCCTGAAACAAGTTTAGCTGTCTGTCCTTCTTCTAAATTATAACTAAAATCATTTTCATAACTTACTTTTCCATCTACTTTATTTGTCTGAACAACACTTCCTGTTATTCCAGCACCACTATCTCCTCCAGAATCTCCTCCTCCACTATCTCCTCCAGAATCTCCAGAACTTACACTATCAGAACCACCTTCTGAACCTCCAGAATCACTTCCACCTGAATCTCCAGAACTTACACTATCTCCACCACTATCACTTCCCTCATTATTATTTTCTCCTCCACTAAGGGTGGGTTGGGTGGGCACTACTGAAAGCTCCTCCCCACTTTCATCAGAACTACTTCCTCCATCTCCACCAGAATCACTACCACTTTCACTTGAATCAGATTCAGAACCACTATCCTCACTTGATTCTGAGCTCTCTGGTGAACTTTCTACATCATCTCCAGTATTAGTCTCTCCACTCCCATCTTCCTCAGATTCGCTTGTATCTTTTTTATCTTTTCCATCTGTTTTATCTTTTGGTTCTTCTATAACTCCTTCATCTTCATCTTGACTTGGTTCTTCTACTACAACTTCTTCACTCTCTTTCTCATCAGTTCCTCCTCCAACCCCTTCTCCAATCTCAACATCTTCACCTTTATCCTGAACAATAAAACTAAAATCAATTTCAGGATAACTTACTTTCTCTCCAATAATTCCAATTCCTTCTCCTTCTCCTTCCAAATCAACACCTTCTGCATAAAAATTCCCAAAAACACTATCACTATCTACTAAATCAGAAATCAAAAACTCTTTTTCTTGACTTCCTAAACTAACTAAAACACTAGAACCAGCTGGAATCAACTCACCAGGTTTGAATCCTAAATTCAAACTTCCTAAAATTGGCTTCCCTACATCATATGTAGAAGAAATCTCCATTGTAACCCTCGCGGTAGGGAACTGAAGTAGGGTAACCAAAGCCAGAATTCCTAAAACAATTAAAAACATTGAAATGATTTTTGAAGAATTAAAAGTAAAAGGAGCTCTTTTCTCCTCTATATCTCTCACAGAAAAATTCTTTCCCTTACCAATATATTTTGTCAGAACTTTATCACCATCACGAACACTTTCATAAATATACGGGCCATAAATCTTACCCTTTTTTTTTATAAATTTATCATAAGCCAATCTATTCCCTCTTTTGTTAATATTATGTAAGGTAACCGCGAAAGTTATAATATTATATCCTCAACTTTACTATTTAAATGTTTTCTAAAGATTAACATTTTTAAAATTGTAAGGTATCATTTCAAATAAATTTAAAATTACAAAAAATTAATAATTACAAGAGAAAAATTTCTATTTATAGAAAGATTTTGAGATAATTATATTGTTTTAATTTAATTTATTCTATAATAAGGGTGGGAGGGTGGGATTATTAGATAGGATAAATTAAAATATCCAACAGAAAACCCAAGATACAAACAAAACAAAAATTTAAAAACAAAAACATCTCAATATCTCTATGAAAAATTACATAAAAGGAGGAATCCTAATAATCATTATAGCATTTCTACTAATTTACGGAAACATTGATGTCCAAACCAAACAACCAGATGTAAGAGAATTCACAATCTTCATGAAAATCTGGCCAGAATTTTCAGCAACAAAATTAGACAGTTTAATTTACATAAGCATACCTAATGGAACAGAAATGTTTTCAGGAATATTAATACAAAACAATGATCCAAAAGAAAATGAAATAAGAATTTATCTTGAAGACAACCTAACAAACTCAAACTGGATATCTCTTCAAGAAGACTTTTTCATATTACAACCCAATGAATCAAAAGAAGTTGTCTTAGAACTTCACACTCCAACAGATGCAACAGGAAGTATTAATGGAAAATTAAGAATCGAATCAAGATGAGATACAAATTCAAGGGAAAGTTAATTGTGAGCTCTATATAAAAAGTTATAAATATCATTTCTCAACTTAGATAACTATGAAAACCCCAGAAATATCAATAATCCTTCCATGCAGAAATGAAGAAGAATCTCTAGACTTCTGTTTAAGAACAATAAAACAAACAATAAAAAATCACAAATTAAATGCAGAAATAATTGTTTCAGATTCTTCAACAGACAACTCCCCAGAAATAGCAAAAAAACACAAAGTAAAATTAATAAAACATAATAAAAAAGGATATGGAATAGCATATCTTGAAGCATTCAAAAAATCAAAAGGAAAATATATTTTCATGGCTGATTCTGATGGTTCTTATGATTTTAAACAAATCCCAAAGTTTATAAAATATCTAGAAAAAGGTTATGACTTTGTAATTGGAGACAGATTCAAAGGAAAAATCCAAGAAAATGCAATGCCTTTTTCACATAAATATTTTGGAAATCCAATTCTCTCATTTTTATTAAGACTTTTTTATAAAACCAAGATAAATGATGCTCACTGCGGAATAAGAGCAATAACTAAAAAATCCCTAGATAAACTAAATCTGCAAACAACAGGAATGGAATTTGCTTCTGAAATGATAGTAAAAGCTCTTCAAAATAATCTAAAAATAAAAGAAATCCCCATAAACTACTATAAAAGAAAAGGAAATTCAAAATTAAAATCATTCTCAGACGGTTGGAGACACCTAAGATTCATGCTAATGTATGCTCCAAACTATTTATTTATTATTCCAGGAATATTACTAACAATTTTAGGAATAATCTTAATACTAACTCTAAAAAACAATGTAGTTTACGGTTGTTTTTCAATTTTAATAGGTTACCAAATAATCTCTCTAGGAATTTATACAAAAACCCACATGAAATCACTAGGGCTCATAAAATCAGACAAACTAATAGACAGTTTAGCAAAAATAATTAAATTTGAAACAGGAATCTATATAGCATTAATCATAATTCTCCTAAGTCTTTTATTAAAAATAGAACCAATATTCAACCACCTATCTACTTCTCTAAGTTTTCCTCCTCAAAGCTTAGTCGTATTAGGATTAACAATTTCTATTATAGGTATACAAACAATGTTCTCAGCATTCTTTATAAGTATTCAATTGGTTTCTAGAAAATGAAAATAGCAATTTTCCACAACTTCATGGACAACATAGGAGGAGCAGAATATGTAGACTTAATCCTAGCAAGAGAATTAAAAGCAGATATCTACACAACAAATATTGATAAAGAAAAAATAAAAAAAATGGGTTTCAAAACAAATAACATTTTTTCAATAGGAAAAGTTCCAACAAATGCTCCTTTTAGACACGAAATAGCATATCAAAGATTTAAAAAATTAAATCTAAAAAACAAATATGATTTTTACATAATAGGAGGAGACTGGGCAATGTCAACTGCAATATATAACAAACCAAACTTATGGTACATCTACTCTCCAATAAGAGAAATTTACGACCTAAAAGATTATGTAAAAAATAATCTTGCATCTTGGTGGCAAAAATCAATTTTTGATATATGGACAAAAATAAATATAAAAAGAAATCAAAAAAATCTAAAACATGTGAACAAATTTATCTCAACATCAAAAAATGTTCAAAACAGAGTAAAAAAATACCTAAAAAAAGATTCAACAATAATTAATCCCCCTATAGAAACATCAAAATATAAATACAATAAAAATGGAGACTTTTGGTTATCTGTAAATAGATTAATAGATCACAAAAGAATAGAAATCCAACTAAAAGCATTTTCAAAATTACCAAATGAAAAACTAGTTATTATCGGAAGCTACGAACCATCAAGACATTTTAAAAAATATGCTAAATACTGTAAAAAAATATGCCCAAAAAATGTTCAAATAAAAAGCTGGGTATCTCAAGAAGAACTTATAGAACTTTATTCAAATTGTAAAGCATTTATAACAACATCAAAAGACGAGGATTTTGGTTTAACACCTTTAGAAGCAATGGCATCAGGAAAACCAGTAATAGCTCCAAATGAAGGGGGATACAAAGAAACAATAACAAACAAAACTGGAATTTTAATAGACAACATAAATGAACATAAACTTATTAACACAATACAATCACTAAAAAACCCAGAAAAATATAAAGATGATTGTGTAAACCAAGCAAAAAAATTTGATACAGAAATTTTTATTGATAAAATTAAAGAAGAGATAAAAAAAAGAGATTTAACAACAAATATCTCAAGCGACTCCACTAATCTCCATCAAATACCAACAACAACTGAAAAAATAAGAATAGATATATCAACTATCTGCCAATTAAAATGCCCTCAATGTCCCACAGGAATCAGATATAAAGAAAACAAAACAATCGGGCAGGGATTTATGAAATTAAAAGAATTCAAAAAAATAATTGAAAATAATCCACAAGTAAAAGAAATAGAACTAGCAAGCTGGGGAGAAGTTTTCCTAAATCCAGATATTGAAAAAATAATAAAATACTCAACATCAAAAAAGATAACTCTAAGTATACGAATAGGAACAAACTTGAACAATATCAAAGAAAGCACAATAAAATTAATAACAAAGCTAGGAAACCCAAAAGATATTACAGTCTCCATTGATGGAGCAACAAATAGTACATATAAAATATATAGAAAAAATGGAAATCTAGAAAAAGTAATAAATAACATTAAACTAATAAATCACTTCAAAAAAAAATACAGTTCAACATATCCGAAATTGATTTGGAAAATGATACTTTTTGGACATAATGAACACGAAATTACCAAATGTAAAAAAATCGCAAAAGACCTTGATATGTCTTTTATAACAAAACTTAACTATACTCCAAATTATTCTCCTTTGAAAAATATAAAAATAATAAAAAAGTATACAAAAATAAAATCCACTGAAAACAAAGAAAAAAGAATAGAAAAAGCAAGAATGCACGGACTTCCATGCATCCAACTATGGGATAGTCCACAAATAAATTGGGATGGGAAACTATTAGGGTGTTGTGTAAACAGATGGGGAGATTTTGGAAATATACTCAAAACAAATCTAAAAAAATGCATAAATTCAGAAAAATACAACTATGCAAAAAAAATGCTCCTACACCAAGCACCAAAAAGAGAAGATATTCCTTGCATAAATTGCCGTTATTTTAAAGATAATCCAGACACAAAAGAAACAATAAAAATATTTCTCGAAAATAACTTAAAATGAAAATCTGCTTATGTTGTGAAGGAGTATGTCCAAGAAGACACCTTGATTTAGAAAAACTAAAACAATGGTTCAAAGAAAACAACTGTGAAATAATTCCAAAAACAAAAATATCTAAAGCAGATTACATAATCTACATTCCGTGCGGATTTATTTACCAATATTTCAATAACGCCATAAAAAGAATAAAACAATTTCAAGGATTAAATCCAAAATTAATTGTAGGAGGTTGCTTATGGGATATAGACAAAGAAAGTATTAATAAAGAATTTAAAGGAAAATATTTCACAACAAAGAATATAGAAAAAATAGAAAAATTCTTCCCTGAATTCAAAATTTCATTAGGAAAAATTCCTGATCAAAACAAAATGTCAATAGAAGATGCAATTTACTGGGACAAACCTTTTATAGAAAACATATCAACTCCAATCACATTAACAGAAAAAATAAAAAATAAACTAAATAAAAAACCAAAAATATTCACAATAAGAATCTCAGACGGATGTATTAACAATTGCACTTATTGCTCTCATAGAAAAGCAATTGGAAATTTAAAATCAAAGCCTTTAGAAGAAATAAAATCAGAATTTATTAAAGGAAGTCAACAAGAATATAATATCTTTTGTTTAACTGGAATGGACTCTGCAAATTATGGACTAGACATTAAAACAACTTATCCTATTCTAATAAAAGATTTAATAAAAATAAATCCAAAAGCAAAATTCATTTTAGATGAAATAAACCCCAAATGGTTCATTAAATATCACAATGAATTATATATTTTATGTAAAAACAAAAAAATAAAACTAATTTCAATTCCAATTCAATCAGGAAATAACAGGATTTTAAAACTAATGAATAGACAATATAACTCTGAAGAAGTGCTAAGTAAAATAAGGATTCTAAGAAAAAAATTTCCTAAAGTTACCATAAAAACACAGCTAATAATTGGATTTCCAAGTGAGACAGAAAAAGAATTCCAAGACTCTATCAATTTTGTAAAAGCAGGAAAATTCTACTCATGCCACCTCCACCCCTATTCAGAATATCCCAATCTAAAATCAGCAAAAATAAATCCAAAAATACCAAAAGAAATAATCAACACAAGAATCCAAAAAGCAATCAGATTCTTTAAAGATAATAAAATCCATTTCAAAGCTTACCTATAAATCAATCACAACAATCTTTATAATTCAAACCAGAATTGGGATATAATGGAAAAAGACTATGAGGTAAAGGTTGTATGGATGCTAAACACTTTTTGTAATTATGATTGCGAGTATTGTTATATCTCCAAAGAAACCAGAAAAATAAATAACCAGACTAAGGAACAAACCGATAAAATAATAAAATTTTTTAATAATACAGATAAAAAATATCTAATCTATATGTCTGGAGGTGAACCAACACTTTACCCAAATTTTGTAAAATTATGTAAAGAATTAACAAAAAAACATTTTATTTCTCTAGATACTAATCTCTCAACAAATTTTGTATATGATTTCATAAAAGAAATAGATCCTAAAAAAGTAAAATGGGTGCAGTGCTCTCTTCATATAAAAGAGAGGGAGAGACATAATCAAACTAAAGATTACTTAAAAAAAATCAGCGCACTAAAAAAAGCAGGGTTCAATGTACTCTCAAACCAGATTATGCACCCCAGAGATTTCAAATTAATAGAAAAAACTATCAAATTTTTTCACAAACACAATATTCCTATAACTCCTAAATTCCTAAAGGGAAAATATAAAGGAAAAACATACCCAGATGACTATACAAAGAAAGAAAAAGATTGGATAAAAAAAATACAAAAATACGGGAGTATAAAACCCCTTATGGAATCTGATAATTCCATCAAAAGAGGGATTCCCTCATATAAAGGCCTACCTTGTGCAACTGGTAGAAAAATGATTGTTATAAAACCTAATGGTAATATCTTCCGATGTTCAGACGACAAAAACTGTATGGGTAATGCATTTACAGGAAAATTAAAATTAAATACTTACAATAAACCCTGTGAAGCAGAAAAATGTATGTGCTATATTCGTGGTATGGAATACATAGATAAAAAATATCTTGAAAATAATAAACCAGAAAAAGTAGAAGTTTCAATAATAATCCCAGCAAGAAACTCAGAAAAAACTCTAAAAAAATGCCTTGAATCTATTTCAAATTTAAATTACAAAAATTTCGAAGCTCTGATTGTAAACAACAATTCAACTGACAGAACAAAAAAAATAATCTTAGAGTTTGCAAAAAAAGATCCGAGAATAAAATACTTATTCGAAAAAGAAATAGGAACAGGAGCAGCAAGATACTGCGGTGAAAAAGAAGCAAAAGGAGACATAATAATGATGACAGACTCTGACTGCATAGTTCCAGAAAACTGGATTCAAGAAATGACACAACCAATCAAAGAAAACAAAACTAGAGTAGTCCAAGGATTAAAAAAGCCTTTTATAAAAAATTACTGGACAGAACAAATCCAGAAGGAAAAAGAACAAACAAACAAATTAAGTATAAAAAAGAACAAAGTAGGACTGGTGGACACAGCAAACTTCGCAATCAAGAAAGATTTTTTACAAAATGCAGGCCACTCAAACCCAGACATAAAATATAGTAATGACACAGAACTAATGCTAAGACTTCTAAATCGAAAATACAAAATCAACCTTGTAGATACTTCTGTCCTTCACAACGAACCAGATACAGCAAGAAAGATATTCAAAAAACAAATAATTCGAGGAGAAGAAAATCAAAAAATTAGAGAATTATACAACAAAGAAAACAATTTCTTCGAAAAGGAAAATCCTATTAACAATTTAAAATTTATTAAAAATACTTTTCTTAATTTTTTAACACTAAATGAAAATGCATCTTATGACTTTGTCTCCGGACTTGGATGGAGAATTGGAAAACTAAAAAGTAAACTAAAAAAAGGCTATCTAAAAAAAATTCAATGTCCTATATGTAACTGGCAAGGTCCAAGTTTCCTACCCTACAAAAAAACCGAAAATCGTCAGTGCCCAAGATGCAACTCATTTGAAAGACACAGATTCCTATATTTATACTTAAAAAGAATTCTCAACAAAGAAAAAATAAAACTGCTGCATATAGCTCCTGAAAAAGGAATTTCAAAATATCTCAAAGACAAAAAAAACATAGAATATTTAAGCATCGACATTGACGAAAAAAGAGCTATGAAAAAAGCAGATATCACAAATCTCCCTTTTGAAAACAACTCATTTGATTTAATAATCTGCAATCATATCCTAGAACATATAAACAATGATAAAAAAGCAATCAGCGAACTTGCAAAAGTCCTAAAAAAAGGAGGACAAACTATAATTTCAGTTCCACTATCTATAAACAAAAGAACAATTGAAGATCCAAAAATCAAAACAGATGAAGATAGAGAAAGAGTATATCAATACAAAGGCCATGTCAGACTATACGGAACCGAAGAATTTCCAGAATTACTAAATAAAAAAGGTTTCAAAGTTACAAAAATAGAATCAAAGCAATTCTTTCCAAAAGAAACTGTAAACAAGTTTGTCCTCGGAAGGGATGTTCTTCATTTATGTGAAAAACTATAACTCCCCCCACCCCTCCGGATTCCTTAACACACTATTATTCTTATCAAAATATTCTTTTTTAATATTTCTTTCTTTTTCAAGTTGTTCTTCACTAACAGTTTTCTCCTCATGATATGGATGCCATTGGTGGAGATAAGAAGTTTTTTCTGTAATAAAATTAGTTTTCATTCCCATTAAATTAAATCTCTTTACAACATCATCATCCATAACCCCCCACCCCACATACTCTTCATCATATCCTCTCATTAATTTATAAAAAAAAGTAAGAGCAAAATTAATTCCAGTCCCATGATGGTAAGATGGCTCTCCTTTAGTTCTATAAGTACATTCTTTTTTAAACTCTTCATACTTTTCAACAACATCAACCTCAGAATTAATCTGCCCTTCAGGACAATCAAATGGCTTGCACAAAACAACCTGAAAAAAATCTCTTTTTAATTCACTTATAACATTCTTAAAATAATTCTTCTCAAAAATAATATCAACATCAGTTGAAAGAATATATTTTGTATTAACTTTTCTTATAGCAATATTCAAAGCATGAGACTTATTCCACTCTCCGTCATTCTCAACACGAATATATTCTACATTAAATCTCTCGCACGCTTTCTTATAATAAGGAATATGTTTACTATCACTCCCATAATCAACAATAATAATCTTAATCAATTTCTGAGGATAATCCTGTAATCTAATACTCTTCAACGCATTAAAAATTCTAAAATCTCCCCGATTCTTCACAAACATAATCACACTAACATCATCTTTATTACGATTAAACAAATGAACATATTTCTTATATCTCTCAAAAAAATTCATTTTCAACTTCAATTTAGAATAAGATTTCTTAGACAACTTCTTCAAAAAAATACCTGAAAGACCCATAAAACGGTCAACTAAAAATCTCAAACCATCCAAATCTCTCACAGGATTATCTAGTTCTTTTATTAGTTTCTTAAATTGAACTTCGTTCTCACTCAAATCTTCTTTTCTCTCTTTAAAATATTCACTAATCTCTTTCTGAAAATCAATTTTTTTTGATGACCACTCCAAAAGTTTATTTTTTCCAATTTTCAAATCTTTATTTGGATTAAAATTATATTTATTTAAGATATTATCAATTTCTCCATACCTTCTGTTTACATGATTTCCATGCCATAAATGAAAAATAATTCCCCTAGAAAAATAAATACTTTCTTTAATTTCACTGCTAATTTTATCAGTCCATTTATCCTGATCTTTTTTCAAAAAATCAGAATGTTTTTCCCGCCCTGTAAAATTTTTATTTCCATAAAAAGAATGAGCCATGAATTTATCACCAAAAGCTAAAGGAATCTTATCATAAAACCTACATTTATCAAAAATAGATTTTCTAGCTGCCCAAGCTAATCCAGTATGACCGTGATATTTATATTCTTCATGAAGAACCTCCTTTCCATGAAAAACTAATCCATAAGAAAGACAATAGAGCCTTTCCCCTTCAGATACTCCATATCGAAGAGAGTCAAAATCTTTTTCTAATTTATTTCCAAACGGAAATCTCACTGCCCAAGAATAAGGTTGGATAATATTAAATGATTCTAATAATTTACTAGTTTTATCAACCCATTTATTATCCTGAAAAATGATATCACAATCAAGCCACGCAATCTTATCGCAATCAGAAGGAAGTTTCTCTAAAGCAATATTCAATAATCTCTCTTTTTGCCAAAGCAAATTTTTCTTTCTTGTTCCACGAATCTGAATAAGAATATCTGCATCTCCTTTATTTAAACTAAATTTATCTTTATCAAAAACAAGCTCAACACACAAAAGTTTCAATCCCTGTTTCTTACTACTCTCTCTAAACTTCTTATAATTTTCAAGTTTAGTTTTATATTTCTCAGAATTAAAAAAAGTTGTAATCCCCCAAAAACTTCCTGGAAGCTTCTTTGGAAATTTAGGAACATCCTCCTGTACCTTTTTCTTTACAAGAAGTTTAGGCTTATTTCCAATATGTTCCATCTCCCTATTCAAACCAAATAATAAATTTTCAGATTTCCAAAAAAAATCTTTTATTTCAACCATAACTTTTTTAATAGGATTTTTTGAATATCTTCCCCTCTCTATACTATTTAAAAAATTATGAATCATCTACTTTTCCTTCCTAAAAATTTCACAGCAGTTAACTGAGAAAAATAATTATTTTTATCTCCAACAACATCAACATTATAACCCAGATTTTCAAAATCTTCCAAATCATAAAATGAAACATGCTCCTCATAAGGGTTTTCATATTTCAGTCGTTGAGGAACATTTCCCCACGGCATTCCAAGTACAACCATCTTAGTTGCAGTATTTTCTAATTTTTTTAAAGTTTTTATAAAATCTTTTTTCTCAACATGCTCTGGTCCATGCCACCAAAAAATAACATCATACTTTTTCCTAGAATTAAATTTAGTAATATCACCAAGAATAACTTTATTCAGCCACTTAAATCTCTTAAAATCATTATAATTCTCCTTATAAATCTCAATCAAATCAATTTTATATCCCTCATTCTTGAAATCGTACAAATATTCAAATCTATCTGGTCTTGCTCCAACATACAAAACACTCCTATGGCTAAAAACATCAGGAGCAAGATTTTTTAGACTATAAAAAATAACTCTCTTCATAAAACTTCTATAAATTCTATCAATCCACACCTTTTCGCTTTCCTGATTCTTTTTCAGCAGGCCAATCTTTTTATCAGTCTTTGTCAAATTTTTATCAACCAAACTAATCTTCTTATCAGTCTTCTCTAAGTTTTTATCAATCAAACTAATCTTCTTATCAGTCTCATCAACATCTCTGCTGAGTATACCCAACTTCTTTTCAGAATTAACAATTTTTTTATTAACAGAATTCAAAACATCTTTAGCTTCCTCCAGATTATTATTAATTAAATCTACTTCCTCCCTGACTCCTGCTTCCATCTCATGTAATTTATTATTAAAAACAGATTTAAAAAAAATAGCCTTCCTATCAATATTATGCTGAATCCTAAGATAAATTTCAATCAGGATTAAAAACACAAATCCAAACATAACAATCCAAAAAATAAAAAAATAAACCTGAAAAACAAGAAAAAAAGAAAACAGATAAACAAGTAAGGAACTAAGAAAAATAAC
>JAHIVP010000005.1 GCA_018816335.1 Nanobdellota archaeon
ACAAAACTTGCTAGGAGAGCTTCTAGTTGGATAAATTCATCTGAGCCTTCTACCATTCTGAATTCAGCTTCACCTGTTTTTTCTGTTAATCTTACTTTTATTTCTGGGTCTACTGATTCCATGTTCCAGATTTCTTTTTGTATTGCTTTTATTACATCTTGTCCTGAGATTGATTGAGTTAGCATTGTGTCTAGTAATTTATTTTTTGAATTTTTAAAATCTCCTGCTAAAGCATAATCTAAAACTAGACGGATGTCTTTTGGTTTTGCTTCTGAAGTTATAGTGTCGATTAAATCTTTTGTGATGTTTGGAGATATTGCTGCTGTTGATTGTAATAAGTTGATTGCTCGTCTCATGTCTCCTTCAGATGATTCGTAAAGTGATTCTAGGGCTTCTGGTTGTATTGTTATGTTTTCTTGTTGAGCTATTACTGTTATTCTTTTGTCTATGTCTTTTTTTTCTAAGAGCCTGAATCTGAACATTGCACATCTTGATTGTATAGGATCTATTATTTTTGATGAGTAGTTGCATGATAATATGAATCTTGCGTTGTTTGTGTAGTTCTCCATTGTTCTTCTTAGTGCTTGTTGAGCTTCTCTTGTTAGAGCGTCTGCTTCATCTAGGAAGATTACCTTGAATGGGACTTTTGCTAAGGCTTTTGTTCTAGCAAAGTCTTTTACTTTTTGTCTTACTACATCGATTCCTCTTTCATCTGAGGCATTGAGTTCTAAGTAGTTTTCTCTCCATGTTTCTCCAAATAGTTCTTTTACAATTATTAGAGCTAGTGTTGATTTTCCTGTTCCTGCTGGACCTGCAAACATAAGATGGGGGATGTTCATAGCGTTTGTAAGATTTTTCACTCGTTTTAATATGTCTTCTTGGCCCACCATTCCATCGAATTTATTTGGACGATATTTTTCTGTCCATATTTCTGATCCCATGGTTTAATGAATTTAAATTAGGTTATAAAGATTATTGTGTTTTATGATATAGAACTAATTCAATTAATAGAATGTTATTTACTTCTAGCTCTTCTTTGCTTTCTTTTAGCTTTTTCTTTCTTTAATCGTTTTCTTTGCCATTTCCATCTCATTTGGCCTGGCTTTTTCCATCTTCTACTTGAACGTTTCATTTTACTTTATGATAATTTTACTTTATGATAAAACCAACTATTTTACTTCATATAATAAACCCACCCAACTCCCGACCTCACTCGTTGGTCGTTTTTTATCGCTGAGTGAAATCACTCGCCCACCCTTTATTATGAAGTAAAATAATTCCCCACTTATTAATGTATTAAATTAATAAATGAAATCTTTGTTTAATCTAAAAGATTATTATATAATTTAATCTGTAAGATGGTTTTTAAAGTTTGTTGTGTGTGATTTATTATGGAAAAAATAGATAATAGAATTTTTTTAGCTCCAATGGAAGGTGTGAATGATATTGGTTTTAGGATTTTATGTAAAAGGGGTGGGGCTGGGTTGACATGGACAGGAATGATTAATCCTTTATCCAAAGAAAAATTAATTTTAGATGATAAACCTATTCTTCAGTTGTTTTGTAATAATGAAAAAGGAATTGAGAAGTTTATGAAAAAATATGATAAAAAGGTTTCTGGTTGGGATTTTAATTTAGGTTGTCCTGTTAAGAGGGCGCAGGGGTGTGGGGTTGGGGCTTTTCTTAAAGATTTGAAAATTATTGAAAAGATTTTGAAAGTGATGAGAAAGAATACAAAGAAGCTATTGTTTGTAAAGATTAGGAAATCAAGTTATGCAACTAAGATTTTAAAAATTGCTGAGAAAAATAATTTAGATGGAATTATAATTCATGGAAGAACTGCAAAGCAAGGTTATAGTGGAGAGAGTGATGTTAAGTGGTGTGAGAGTTTTAAAAAGAAGTCTAGTATCCCTGTTGTTTATTCTGGAGACGTGGGAGTTAGAGATTTTAATTTTGGTTTATATAATAACCCTACCAACTCCCGACCTCACTCGCCTCGCAACCCTATACAAAACCCAAAACCCACCCCCCCTTTTAATAGGGTTGCTAATCCAACTATCTCCCCACTCGTGAAATCGCTCGCCCACCCTTTTAATGGGATTGTTAATTTAAAGTCAGATTTAATCAAAAACTTATTATTAACTTTTGATGCTGTTATGATTGGAAGAGCTGCTATGGGTAATCCTGGAATTTTTTCTGAATTGACTAAAACAAAAACAATACCTCACAATAAACCCTCCCAACTCGCGTCCACACTCGTTGGTCGTTTTTCATCGCCTCGTGTAAACGCTCGCCCCCCCTTTATTAAGGGATTGTTAATTAACTCATTAAATTCTAAATTAATTGTTAATAAAACAAATTTTAATTTTTCTGATTATTTGAAACTTGCTTTGAAGTATAAGTTGAAGTTTAATCAGATTCGTCAGCAAGCAATGTGGTTTAGTAAAGGAAAGAATGGGAGCAAGAAATTGAGGGAGAAGATTTCTAGATGTAAAGATATTAGTGAGTTGAAGAAGATAAAAATGTAGCTCAGTAAACCAGAAGATTTTTAAGTTATAATCCTTTAATTTTAATATGAGAATAATCCTTAGAAAAGGTCTGCAAAGAAATCTTATAATTAAATTAAAAAAAGAACATACTTGGAAGGAGCTATCTAAAAAGTTAATACTCCATCCAGATTATATAAGAAATGAACTAAAAAATGAAAAGAGGACCTTATCTGAAGAAACTTATAAAAAAATTTGTCAAATTCTAAATAATAATTTTGATAATGTTATAATAAAAAAACTAGGAGATAATTGGGGAAAATCAAAAGGAGGTTTAAATTCAACTGGAAACACAAAAATTCTTAGGTTTGTTAAAGAAAGTAAATATCTAGCAGAATTGATAGGAATAATATTAGGAGATGGACACTTGGAAGTTTACAAGAAAGGCAAAAAGAGAAATTATTCTCTAAAAATAGCTGGAGATAAAGTCAAAGATTATGAATATCTATCAAATTATGTTTCTAATCTAATTAATAGATTATTTAAAGAAAAAGGAAAGATAAGGGAGGTTAATAAAAATAATGAGATATTTCTTTCAATTCACGGGAAAAAATTAACAGATTTTTTACAAGATAAAGGATTAAAACCAGGAAATAAAAAAACAAATAATCAAGAGATTCCAAAATGGATAAAAGATAATAATTCTTATCTAAAAGTTTGTTTGAGAGGATTAATAGATACTGATGGATCAGTACATTATATATCAAAATTAAATAAGAACCCAAGAATCTCTTTTACAAGTTGTATTCCAAAATTAATGAAAGATGTTTATAATTCATTTAGAAAATTAAATATCCACACTTCTAAAGTAATAAGAGAAAAACAGATTTTTATTTCAAGTAAAGAAAGCATTAAAAAATATCTAAAAGAGATAGGTTTTAGTAATCCCAAACATTTAAAAAAACTTCAGACATTAAATAATCTAGATGCTCCTGTAGTCTAGTGGCCAAATTTTTTAGCTAATAAGTTAAAGAAGGCTAAGGATATCGCCCTCTCGAAAGTAGGAATCTTCGCTCGTTGAGAGATAAGATTCAGTTCTCTAAGAACACTGCTTCCTCCATTCGAGGTGAAATTTATTCTAGAAATAGAGTAGATAGGAGAACGGCGATGACCCGGGTTCAAATCCCGGCAGGAGCATCTTCACGGGGTTGTAAGCCCCTTAATATTTTTTGAGATTTGAAGGAGGAGAGTTCAATTTGAGCGATTTTGCGAGTGGGGGAGGGGGAATTATTTAATATGGTGGCGAGAGTTTACACGAGTGGAGGTGGAACTCAAAAAAAGAAGGGGCGAGTGTGGGCTTGAGATGAGCGAGGTCGGGAGCAGGCAGGAGCATTCTTTATCTTATATTTTTTTATCATCTCAATCATTTCTTTAAACTTTTTGTTTTTTGATTTGCAAAAAAAATCTCTGCAGGACTCAGGCCTTATCTGATGAATAGAGCACTTACTTTTTTTTAAATAAATACAACTTCCATCTTCTCTTTGTTTGATTATATTGGCACCACATTCTTCTGCTTTTTTAAAATCATCAATCAAGTCAAAAATTTCAAATTGTGTTTTGTATTTTCCAGATTTGTATTCTTCTTCTGTTAAGTTTATTAAAAATAATTTACAACAGGTTCCACATTCAAAACATTTGTCTACCATGTTATTAAATTATCAATTATACTTTAAAAACATTAATTATTGTTATTTTAGTTATTCCCCTAATAAATGTCCTAAAGCGGTCTCACCTCGGCAGGAGCATTTTTACCCAACATAATCAGGAGGAATCTGAGCTCTTCCATAAAGAAAGTCTTCTAGTTTTTGAATAGAATCATGAGAAAAAGCATGCTCAAGTTTGTGTGCTTCATTATGAGCTGTTTCGTCGTCGTGGTTTAGGATTCTTTTTGCAAATTTTTTTACTATGTTATGTTTTTTAACTAGTGCTTTTGCTTTTTGTTTACCTTTATATGTTAGATGAATAGGTGAGTAAGGTTTTATTGTTAGAAGTTTTTCATTAGCAAGCTTTCTAATCATTTCTGAAACAGAAGCTTTATTGATATCTAGTTTTTTTGCTATATCCACAACTCTTACTCCGTGTTGGCTGTGAAGTTCGTAGATTGTCCGAAGGTAGTCCTCTTTTGATATATGTTTCATGTCATAAATTAAAACTCTATTCCTTTTATAGAGTTTCTTTTTGTTTTAATTTCTGAACACCATAAAAACGAAATCCATTGTTTTTCTGGTAAAGTTAGGTATACCTAACTATTTATATAGTTTTTGTATTTTTGAATGAAGTTTTAGAAATTTATTTATCTTTTTAGAATATTAGAGGTAATATATAAAGTTATAATAATTAACAATACAACTAGTATTCCTCCCATTAGTTTGTTTGGTAGGTTTTGATCATTAGAAACAACTAACCCTCCTATTCCAGTTATATTCCCTTGAGAAAACGCAATAAAAAATAATGATACTCCTAATATGATTACCATCGCTAAATACATTATGTATGTTTGCTTTTTCATTTTCTTTATAATGTTTTTTAGTTTATATATTTTTCTGTGATATTGTAAGGATAGAAAGATATAAAAAAAATATTATTCTATCTTGTTTATGAAAAAGAAGGTATATTTATGTTATTTTGTCTTAATATTCCTAACTTTGTCTTTTATATTAGTTAGTGCAAATATAAATATTGGTAAACTTCCTAACGAAAAATATTTTCTTGGTGATGAGATTGACTTTAATGTTGATGTTCGATTAGATTCGGCGCAACAGGTTATTTTTGATTCTCATTTATCATGTCCTAATATTAGTACTTCTTATTATAGAGTATTGTTGAATTTAAAATCTAATGAGAGAAAGATTATTGCTATGCCCTCAATATTTGTAGATGAGAGATTTTTAGGTGTGTGTAGATTTAAATTTACTATCGAGGATTTAAAAGAAAACATTATAGAAAAAACTTATTTAGATCCTTTAAATATTACTAATGTTTTTCTATTAGATTTTTCAGTTGATAGAGAAGTATATTCTCCTGGTGGAATTGTAATAATAAAACTTAATTTAGACTATGAGAGAGAATATAATCTTAATATTCTTTTGAAAGATGATAATTTAACTTTTAATTTGATAGAAGAGACTATTTATCAGAATTTTTATAGTGGGAGTATAGATTTGGAATCTGATATCTCTAGAGGAAAAAAATCAATTGTTGTGCGTGTTACTGATAAATATGGAAATAAAGCAGAAGGAATTGAAGAGATTGAAATTTTACAGGTACCTTCTTTTTTAGAGTTTAATTTATTGAATGAAGAGGTTAAACCAAGAGATAGATTAAGTTTTGAAGCTTATCTTTTTGACCAGTCTAGAGAGAAAATTTATTCTAATTTAACTTTCAGAATAACAAATCCCCAAGATAAGGTAATAGTTTCATTTCAGAATTATTCTGGAGATTCTATTTTTTATGATGTCCCAGAATATAGTATTCCTGGTGAATATATTGTAAGTGTTATTTTTGATGATTTTGAAGAGATGGGGAAGTTTGTGATTTTAAAAGTTAGAGAAATTTTAGTTACTGTTGATAATGAGACAATTGCTGTTGATAATATTGGGAATATTAGATATATAGATTCAATTGCTGTTAATGCTACTAGTTCAGATGGGATAGTTTATGTAGTTCCTTATGAAGTTGATTTGCGTCCTGGAGAATCAGGGAAAATTATGGTTTCTGATGATTTACCTTTAGGAGTGTATACAATTGATGTGCCTAATGGAAATGATACTTTTGTTTTTCAATATATAAATGAAGATGATAATCGTGGTTTTATTAAGAAAATTTCTCAGGGAGTTTCTAAGATAACTGGTTCTTCAATAATTGATACAGAGAGTGTTAGTAATTTTTATTTACTTGGATTTTTATTTGTCTTCTTAGGATTTATTATGGTCTTTTTGGTTATGAGGAGATTCAAGGGAAGAGTTATGGGGGTTATTGATGATACTGTTAAGGTTCAAGGAAAGAAAATTGGAGGGCTGCGAACTTCTTTGAGTAAGAATAAGATTGAAAGGAATAAGTTGAGGGAAATATTTGGGAGATATGTTGATTCAAATGTTTTAAAGGATCAGAAGGTTGGAGTTCATAAAAAAGATATTAGTGTTTTGTTTACTGATATTAGGGGGTTTGCTAAGTTGTTTGATACTAAAGATTCTTCTGAAGTTACAGATGTTTTGAATATGTACTTTAGAAAGTCAAATGAGATTGTTAAGTTGCATAGTGGTTTTATTAATAAGTTTATTGGAGATAGTGTGATGGCTTTGTTTAATGCTCCTTCTGATGATCCTGAACATATTATGAAGTCTATTAAGTCTGGGTTGGCTATAAAGAGAGAGATTGGGATTTTGAATGTTAGATTGAAAAAGAAAGGAATGAAGCCGATTGAGGTTGGAGTTGGAATTGATTCTGGGTTTTGTAGTGTTGGAAGTATTGGCAGCAAGGAAAAGTTAGAGTATACAGCAATAGGAGTTCCTGTTAATACTGCTTTTAGGTTGCAAGGCATGAGTGATGGAAAAGTTTTGATTACAGATAGAGTTTATGAAAAGGTTAAAGAGAAAGTTGATGTTGAGCTGGTTGGAAAGTTTAATTTGAAGAATATTACTGTTCCTGTTAATGTTTATTCTGTTGTTGGTGTGAAATAGATATTGTATTGCAATAATTCTTTTATATCTTCTTAGGAGTTTATTATTATGAGTAATGAGATAGATAAGACGCTTGCCTTTGATCCTGGAAATGATAATCCTGAGGAAGATTCTGGTTGGGGTGGAGAGAGTATTAAATTAGATTGGAGTTTAGAGGTTGGAAAAGAAATTGGAAGAGGAGCTATGGGAAGTGTGCATAGGGGAAATTTAGTTAGTGGTGGTGTTGTTAAAGATGTTGCTGTTAAAGTTTCTAATAGAGAAGATGATTCTAGAGGTAATTTAAGAAGAGAGGCTGCGATTGCTTCTCAGTTATCTAATGGTTATATTGCTGCTGTTTATGGTTATTTAGAACATGAAGGAAGAGGGGCTGTTGTTATGGAGTATGTTGATGGTTGGGATTTAGCTAGTATTATGGATAGACATAAGAAATTGGGTTTGAGGTTTCCTCAGAAGTTTACTGGGGCTATAGGTTGGTTAGCTTGTGAAGCTTTGCGCTATGCTCATAATGCTGTTGTTGTTGATGAATCTAGTAATGCTGTTGTGGGTGCGATCCATAGAGATATTTCTCCAAGAAATTTGATGGTTGATAGACTTCAAGGAAATCCTAAAATTGTTGATTTTGGGACTGGGATATTAGCTACAGATACTCCTGAGATTATAGGTCAGATGGGTGGGACTTTGGGTTATGTTGCTTATGAAGCTTTAAAGGGAGAAGAGATTGATCATAGAGTTGATATCTATAGTCTTGGTATGGTTATGGATTCTTTAGTTAGAGGAGATAATGCTTTTTTAAGAACTGTTCCAAGAGGTTCAAAACCGATGGAAGCAATTAGGGTTATTTTAGAGGCTCAAGAAAGAGGAGTTTCTCCTTTAGAAGATCTTGCTGGAATTGATCCTGAATTTGCTGGAATTGTGGGAAAAGCAACTGTGCAGAATAGAGATAGAAGGTATGGTTCAGCAGAAGAAATGTTAGGAAATTTAACTACTTATTTATATGAACAAGGTGAATATGGTCCTACAAGGCCTACATTAAAACAGTATTTGGATATTGCTTTTGATCCTGAATTGCCACGTCATTTAAGGGCTGTTAGGGAGGGAGTGGAAGGAGGGACTTCTGAGAGATTTAAGAAGAGAGTTGAAGAGGCTAAGTCTAGGATGAGTTATATGGTTAGAGGAGGTAAATTTTGTTTGGAATCTTTGGAAGATGAAGGTGGTTATGTTGCTATTGATTGAACATGAATAGCCCCACCAGGATTTGAACCTGGGTCCCCAGATTTCTCTCATATTGACCAGAGTCTGAGATGCTTGACCACTACACTATGGGGCTTCACTTTCTGATGGTTAGAAACGTTTAAATATTTTGTTAAATATATGTAAAAGTAAAAAATGGCAATAAGTTGGGTAATTATAGCAATATTGATATTTTTGATATTTGTATTTTTTAAATTCAAAGATGTTAAACATAGAATGTTTACTATTTTTTTGATTTTAGTTGTGTTGTTTTTTTATGCAAGTTTTGTTAGTGTTGTTGATTCTGATAATATTAATCTAGGTTCTGCTGATGGTATTATGCAGGCTGGAAAGATTTATTTTTCTTGGTTGGGAAGTGCTTTGAAAAATATTGTTTCAATTACTAGTAATGTTGTAAAAATGGATTGGAGTAGTAATGTTACAGCTGGAGGATAAGTATGAAGACTCTAATGTTTTTTGTGATATTTTTTTGTTTAGGTGCTTTTTTTCTTGTATCTGAGCATAATTTGAATTTGAATGAAAAAGGAAATTTTTCTAATTTGTCTGGGATGTATGTTGTTTGGTTGGATCAGCTTTTTATTCAATTTAAAACTTATACAGGTTATGCTGTTAATATGGATTGGTTGCCTAAGAATGTGACCACCAGTGCCTAATTTCTGGATTTTTATCTCATAATAAAACCCAAACTCCCAACCACCCTTTTAATGAGATAAAAATTAACTATTATTTAGATTGATTAGATGATTTTTACAATTGTGCCCTGGTAGCTCAGTTGGTTAGAGTGTTACCTTGGTAATGTTCCAAAAAGGTAGAGGTCGGGAGTTCGATTCTCCCCCAGGGCTTTAGAAACAATTAAATATAGAGAAAATTAAGCAGATATATGGATCTTGAAAATTTAAAAAATGAGTATGAGAAAATTCAGAAGAAACATAAACTTCCTAGTTTTATTGATTTGAATATTGATTTTGATATTGAGAAACTTGCTGAGAAGGAAAGTGATTTGTTGATTAGAGAGGTTAGGAGAGCTATGGTTGATAGAGTTCTTGTTTATTTGAGGTTTGTTGAGACAATTATGAATCCTGTTAATGCTCCTATGTTTTTTATGATTTTGACTAAACATGTGGATTCTAAAGATAAAGAGATATTGAAGAATTTGTATGATGATTTAGGTAAGTTGGAAATTGAGGCGTTGGGAATTGATAATGATTATGAAGAGAAGAAGGAAGCTGATTTTATTAATAAGTTATTTAAGAGTTGGAAATCTATAAAAAGTGATATGGGTGAGATTTCTGATAATTTGAGAAAGTATTGGGATAAGGCGATTGAGAAAAGTGATAAGGGTTATCTTGGGTAATTGGGGGGGTGGTTTTGGGTTAGAAAATAATTAAAGATAGAACCCCTTCACAAATCTTCTCCTGTTGTCGCTTTCCCATTTTCTCCCCCTTATTTTTATTAATTCTCAATACATATGAAGTTTTTTAAATTAATTAATTGATTAAAAAATCGTGTTGATTTCATGAGCGGAGATTTTTGTTATATATATTATAGATTGATAATTTTTATAAAGGTTGTAATTTATTTATTTGTATGGCTATTAGCAATCCTTATTTATGTTGGCAATGTGATGATTCTACAAAATTTGTTCCTAAGTTGGTTATTAAATTTAAAGATAGGGTTATGGATGTAAGAGATGATTTTTTTAGAAAAAGATCGGAAAGAGGAAAAGCCCCGAGTTTTCTAGAGAGAATAAACGCGTTGGCTGGAATTTTTGCTGTAGACTGTTTTAAGTTAATTAAAGGAAGGGGTATTCAAGAAGTAAAAGATTTACCCTCTGTTTCAAGAGGCCAGCTTAATGGTTATGCATTTTTCCCTATGGGTGATAAGAAAGTAGTTGGAGATTTTAATGCTGCAGCAGCAGGGCATTATAATTATTGTTCAAGATATAACTTATAATTAATTTTGAACTTCTTTAAACAAAGCATTAAGATTAAGTTCTAATGAAGAAGTGGGCATTTTGATTTTCCAGTTTTTTTGAACATAAGGACAGACTTCTCCGATTAAACCTATCATTTTATGATTTAGATAAATTTCTCCTACTCTTCCTTGAATAAATTGAGTGTAGTCTTTTTGTTTTAGTTCGAATTTTAAGTCTAGCATTTCTCCGAGATAATTTAGAACTTGTTTTATTTCTGTGAAGTTTGAAGGAGATATTGAGATTACTAAATTTTCTTGTTCTTGTATTCCTGTTTCTTTTAAGTCGTTTTTCATAAAGATAGGAGCGATTTCAAATATTTTTTGAGGGTATTCTGAGTCTGAGTTTTCTGATAGTGTTCTGAGAGATGTGTGAAGTAAATCTTGTTTTAAGATATTATATTCTGTTTTTGAATCTACTAGTTCAATTATTTCTTTTGGTTCTTTATTCATTTTTTCAAATTGGTCTTGTTTTTTTGTTAGTGTGTAGGAGTAAGTTTCTAAAAATCCTAAGCCTGTTAAGATTTCTGTTATTTTATTTTTGAATGTTTGTTTTGGATCTTCTTGTCCTATGGTTGCTACATCTGGAATAGTTGGTTTAAAGTTATCATATCCGTATGCAATTGCTATGTCTTCTATTATATCTACTTCGTGTAATATATCTGTTCTATATGCTGGAATTTCTACTGTTTTGTTGGAATAATTGTAACCCATTTTTTCTAGTAATTTTTTTACTTCAGCTTCTTTTAATTTGATTCCTAGTAAGTTTTCTATGTTATCTAGATTTATTTTTATTTTTTCTGGAGTTAGATTTGGTGTTGTTGTTTTTCCTTTAATAGTTCCTCTCAATAAACCATCCCTCCCACCCTTTATTGAGGAACTATTAATTCCATTCCCTTTTCCTGAATTATAGTTTAGTTCCATCTGATAAATATCTCCACCCATATCTGCTAGTGTTGTTACAATTATGTTTAGTGTTTTACTTAAAATATCAAAATCAAATCCTGAACACTCTATGAATATTTCTTTTGTATTTTCATTAATTTTTCCTGTATTATGTGAGTTTATAATTGGAGGCATTGATAAAATCTCGTTGTTAGCGTCGATAAAAACTGGGAATTTATTTTTTCCTTCTAAAAGATTTCCGTAGTCTCTTCCAGCTGGATGTTGTGATAATATTTGTTGTCCTGTTATTTCTCTTGGAAATTCTAGGGGTTGGAATTTAATTTCTTGAGGAGGAAGAGCTGTGTATCTTATTGGAAGTTTTATTTTTTCTAGAGGGTAAATTCCAATTGCTAGTTTTTTTCTGTTTCTTCCAACTGTAGAATGAAGCTTTTCTTGGATATCAATAATCTCTTTAATTTTTTCATCATCAAATTTAAGATTTTTTACAATTGCACAAGCTGTGAAAGGTCTTATGTCTTTTACAGAAGAATCTATTTTTACTTCAAAGTTTTTTTCTGGTTTGTTGATTTTGTATTTTTTTAATCCTGTTTCTTTATCCATAAATGATTTGAATGCTCTAATAAATCCTTGATAGGATAACATATCTGGACGATTAGGGAATATTTCTAGTTCTATTTCGTTTTTATTGTATGTTTCTAGAGGAGTTCCTAGCATTGGTATTTTGTGTTTGATTTCATTTGTGAGTTTGAAGTGTTTTTCAAATTTTTTTGTTGGTATTTTTATGTTTGCCATTTATTTCACCTTCTTTCCCATTACATCAACATCGTCCCATCTAGGTTTGGGAGCTTTTTTTAGATATAATTTTTTAAAACCATATTTTTTGTAAAAATCTCTTGTTAATCTGTAAGGTTTGTAATTATCTTTTTCTGTTAATGTTTCAACTTCAATATAATTTGATTTAATTTTTCTTGCTTCTTTTTCTAAGTAATCTAACATTAATTTTCCAATTCCTTTTCTTTGATGTTCTTTTTCTACTCCTATCCAGATTAGTTTTATTATTCCATTATCTGAATTATAACAAAGGAAACCGATAACTTCCTTTTTGTTAATAACAATAATTGTATTATTAATAACAAAATCAATTTTCATATTTTTTATAGCCTCTTTAGTGAACCATTGTTTCAGAGTTTTAGCTATATCTAGTGATTTTTTAATATCTGACGAATTTGCTTTTCTTATTATCATTTTATCCAAAACTTTTTCTCTCTTAATTGTTTAATATTATTATCTGCGATTTCTCTGAGGTCTTTGATTTTATAGTAGTCTGTTAGGATTCTGTCGAATCCTTGGCCCCATGCTAGTACTTTGATGTTTTTTCCTAGTAGAGGTTCTGTGACTTCTGGCCTAAAAATTCCTGCACCTCCTAATTCAAGCCATACTTTTTTTTCTGGATGGAAAACATTAACTTCTACTGAAGGTTCTGTGTATGGAAAATATGCTGGTGAAAATCTAACTTTTTCAAAACCCATTTTTTTATAAAATTCTTTTAAATATCCTAGTAAATCTCTGAATGTTACATTTTCATCTATAACTATTCCTTCTGTTTGATTGAATTCAAAACCATGGCTCCAGTCTATTGTTTCGTTTCTGAAGTTTTTTCCTAGAGCAAAGAATTTAGCAGGAAGATCTTCTGGGGTGAGTTTTGCTAGAGTTTGAGCTGATAAACATGTTGTGTGTGTTCTTAGTACAACTTTTTTAGCTTCTTCTTCATCCCATTTGTATCTCCATCCTTTGCTTCCATCCACTCCTGTTTCATGTGCTTTTTTTACTGCTTCTACAATTTCTTTATTTGGTAGTTTTCCTTTTATTTTCAAGAAGAATGTGTCGTGCATGTCTCTGACAGGGTGGTCTTGGGGTTGGAATAATGCATCAAAATTCCAGAATGATGTTTGAACATATGAGCCTGTCATTTCTTTAAAACCTAAATCTGTCCATATTTTTCTTCCGTATTTAGCTGTTTGATTAATAAAATGAGATTTTCCTGCTGATGAAGATATTGATGGGACTTGAGATTCAATATCATATCTTCTGAATTGCTTTTTTATGTATCCTCCTGTTTTTAGCATTTCTGTTGTTAGTTGTTCAATTAAATTCTCATTAAGTTTTTCAGATTGTATTTGCTTTCCTAAATCTGTTATTTCTATTGTTTTTTCTTTTACTTTTTTTATTTCAATTATTTCTTTTCTTTTTTTAAGATTTTGAATTGCTAGTTCTTCTTCTGGTTGAAGGTTTTTATTATTTCTTGGAAGAGATTCTAAGAATGTTTCTTCTAGAGTTTTTTTTGTAATCTCATCTTGTGAAGCTTTTAGAATTATGTTTCCTTCTTTTAATTCAATTAGAGCTTTTCCTTTTAGTGTTCCTAGTGCTACTTTGAATTCATTATCTGATAAAGAGGCTTTACTGGCTGCTTCTTGTAAAGATATTTTAGGATTTTCAGCTAATAGTTTTAGTAGTTGTTTTTCAGGTAGTCCTGATTTTTGATATTTTTTACCGTTTTCACCTAAATCTATTATTTCTTTTTCTTTTGTTGTTAGGTTTACTATTTTTTTATTTGAGAGATATTCTAAAGCTCTTTGAATTGATACTTCATCTAATCCTGAGTGAGACATTATTTCATCTATAGGTAATTCTAGAAAAGGGAGGATTTTTCTTTCTATGGGTGATAAACTCATTACTAGGTGTTTGATTTCTTTCATAATCTTTTTAGATTAGAGAATTTTATAAAGGTTGTGTTATAAATTAGATTTAGAATTAATCAGCTGATTCTTCTATTGTTGTTATTGGAAATGTTGCCCATTTATGAGGTGCCAGAGAACCTCTGAGATTTCTTCCATTTTGGTAATTTTGATTCCTTGCATTAATTGTGAATTTTCTGAAGAATTCTGAAGCTCTTCTTGCTAACATTTGGATAGTATTATATCTAGCTTGTTCATATCTTTCTTTACTTGCAATTTGACCTTCAGGATTTATGAATCGCCCTGAATCTTGATTATATTGGAAACCTGTTCTTTCTACTGCGTGATGAGTTTCTTTATCAATGAATTGAAGAAATGCTTCTCTATAGCTTGGATCTCTATCTAGAGTAATCATACTCATATCTTGGTTAGGTTCGCAGCACCATTCTCTACGAATCCTTGAGATTGTTACTAATGAAAAATCTGCAACATCCATTTTTGGTACTGGAGGAACTTGAGAATAAGAATTCCTTAATGTATGTTCATCTTCAGTAAACTGCGCTTTTCTTACTTTATCATCCATTTGTTTTTTAGGAAATAAATTTTTATAAAGATTTTTATAATAGAAAATACATATCTTTTTATGAGAAAAAGTGTTGCTGATGGGAAGTTTTATCCTGAAGATGAGAGTGAGTTGAGAGAGAAGGTTGGGAAGTATTTAGTTAGTAAAAGAGAAAATATTAAGATTGCTTTTTGTCCTCATGCTGGTTATGCTTATTCTGGGAAACTTGCAGGGAAAATTATTAGTATGATTCCTGATAAAAAAGATATTATTATTTTAGGAGTTAATCATTCTGGGCTTGGAAATAAGATTAGTTTTTCTAAGGAGGATTTTTCTACTCCTTTGGGAGTTGTTAAAAATAATAATGAGTTAGGACATAGAATTTTTGAGAAGTTGAAGCATGCTGATTTAGATGTAGATGTTAATGAGGAGGCACATAATGTTGAACATTCTATTGAGGTGCAGTTGCCTTTTTTACAAGTTAGTCAGAAGAAGGAAATGAAGATTGTTCCTATTTTGTTAAAAGATTTGAAATATGAAGAGTGTGAGAAAGTTGCTGAGGTGTTGAAGGAGTTTTTACGAGAGAGTGAGTTTATTTTAATTTCAGGAGATATGACACATTATGGACCTTTGTATAATTTTGTTCCTGAAGGAATTGAAGGAAAAGATTTAGATAATTATGATAAGTTAATTTTGCTAGAAGCTTTGAAAAAAGATTCTAAGGGTTTTTATCATAAAGCTGAGAAGTCAACAATTTGTGGGATTTATGGAAGTGTTATTGGAGTTAAGATTGCTGAGCTTTTGAATTTAGATGTTGAGTTAGTTGATTATTATACAAGCGGAGATATTACTAAGGATTATGAGAATGTTGTTGGGTACGGAGGGGTTGTTATGAAATAAGATGGGGTATGAATATGCTTATTTGATTGGAAGTTTAGTTATGTTATTAGTTTGGGGGATTTTATATTATTTAAGGAAAGATGTTAGGCATGAGATGTTAATTATTTCAATTATGTTTGGTATCATTGGATTATTTGTGGACCCTATTTATTCTAAGGATTGGTGGTTTCCTCTAACAATTACAAATACTATGCCTGGAATTGAGAGTTTTTTATTTGGATTTGCAGTTGGAGGTGTTTCTTCTGTTGTTTATGATATTTTCTTTGGAAAGAGAGTTAGAATTAAAAAGGCAAATAAAAAAATGGAAGAAATAAGGAATCTTAATTTATTTTTTATAATGCTTATTGGTGGGGGGTTGTTTTTCATAAGTTTCTTTATATTTCAATTGAATTCTTTTTATGCTTCTTTTCCTGCCTTGTTGGTTCCATTAGCAATTATACTAATCAAACGTAAAGACTTACTTTTAGATTCTATTTTTTCAGGGGTTCTGGTAGCAATAATCTCTTTTATTTTTTATATTGCTCCTGAAATGATGCTCCCTGGATGGATTGCTTCAACATGGAACTTTGAAATGATTTCTGGAATTTTAGTTTTAGGAGTTCCTATTGAAGATTTGATTTGGTTTTTCTTAGCAGGATTATTAATTGGTCCTCTTTATGAATATTGGAAAGAAGGAAAGTTGGTGGATAAGAAGTGATATGTAACTAATATATAGTAGTAACATTTATATATAAGTTATGATTTGGAGAACTACTAAAATGGCAACAGTAAAAGCTGATAGGGTTGGAATAGAAACTCCTAGACCTGAAGTTAGAGTGAGATTTGTAGAACTTAGGCATGTTTATCCTGTTGCTCCTGGAAAAGGATTTGATTGTCATTTTGATCCAATTTATGAAACTGATCCAGATAAGATTAATGAAATTAATTCTTTAACAGCTATATTACCTCAATTGACTTATGAAGATCTTTGGTACCTTCAACAGGAAAGAGAGAAACAGGGATGGAAGGTTGCTCCTTAGATTGATTTCTTAATTAAATCAGTTGATAATCCAAGAGTTAAAAGAAGAGATTTAATATCATAATTATTTTTGGTTGAGATTATTTTTATTGGGTATTTTGCTTTTTTTGAAAGAGTTATGTTTTGAATTAATCTGCTTATTATTTTTGCTTTTTGCTTTTTGCTTTTTTGTTTTGTAATTTGTTCTAGATTTACTGCTAATTCTGTTTTATTTTCTTTTGCTATTTTTATCAAAATATGATTTAATCCGGAATCTCGCTGATATAATTTATCATGTCCTTGTTCGAGATCTAAGATTAGCTTGTCAACTTTTTTGTTTTCTAATATTTGTCTATTGAATTCTATAGTGTTTCCTAATACTATAACTTTCTTTTTCTTTGCAAATAGAGATTCTATTTCTTTTCGTGCTTGTGTTATGTTTGTTGTTGTTATCATTGTGTTATGTTTAGGGTTAGGAGTTTTTTGTTTTTAGTATTCCTGCTCAATTCGACTATCGTCGATACCCAACCCCATCCTCCTCCTCCTCCCCAAGATTATGTAAAAACAAAAAACTTCAAATAAAGATGTTTTAGAAAGGTTTTTAAACGTTATAAATTTTGCTAAATTGCGCAAGATGGCAAGATTAAAGAAAAGTCCTCCGATTGAATGTTATGCAGAAGCTGAAAAGGTAGATGGGGAGTGGAGAGGGGTAGCTGTGATTCAACCTACTAAAATTAATGGAGTTTTCAAAGGCACAAGAAAATTAGAAGTTCCTTTTTCTATGGATGGAATGACTGTTAAATATTTTTTTCAAGAAGAGAATCCTAAATTTGTTAAACAAGATGCGAGATTTATGTATAGTATTATGAGTCTTTTAAATGATTTGAGTCCGACTGTTCGTTTTTCTGCTGAAACTTCAAGAGCTGATTGGTTTTCAACTGAAACTTGTTATTTATTTTTACCTGAGAATATTGGGGGGAAGTATGGAGATGAGGGAGGAAGAAGAGCTAGAGGAACTTGTCAGAGGTCTCAGAGTGGTAAAGGAAGCGCGTCTGAACATAGCTAACCTTCTATTGTAGTTCCTTTGAATTTTTTTCCAAGAATTAAATTTTTTAGATTATCTGTGTTTTCTCCGATTATGTATGTTGGGACTTTGTTTTTCATGATAATTGAAGATGCGTTTTGATCTAATACAAAATGTTGTCCTGGTTTGTATTTAATTGATGCTGCTCTTTTGTGGAAATTTTTCCATGTCGATGTTGGAATAAATTTTGCATTCTTATTTGTTTTTGGATTGTCAGTATATAGTCCTGAAACATTTGTTATGTTTATGAATTTTGCTTTTAGTTTTGCTGCTATTTGAGCTGCTGTTCCATCTGAGGTTTGTTGAGGTTTATATTCAAGTCCTCCGCAGAAGACTATGTTTTGTTTTTTAATTAGAGATTTAACTTGTTCTATTTTATGAGGAATTCCTTTTCCTTGATCTTGGCCAAAAAAATATGAAACAAATCGAGCGTTTGTTCTTGTTGCAGATATTCCTGCGAGAGATTGAGTTTTGTGGTCTTTTGTTTCTTGACTTAAAGCTGAGATGTATTTTCTTGCTAGACTTCCTCCTCCAGTTACTATAACAAATTTTTTGTTTTTTATTGATTTAATTGTTTGTTTGAATTTTTTTAGGTAGGAATAATTTACATTGTCTGGGATTATTAGACTTCCTCCTAGGGAGATTACTATTGTTTCTTTTTTCATATATTTACTACTTGAATTTAATATTTAAACATATTTATTAGAGTATACAAATTGTTTTTAAGTGGGGTTGGTTTGGTTTTTTATGGTTAAAAGAAGAGAATTGCATCCAGAATATGTTTCCCAGAGAATAAGAGATTATATGCAGGATGGTGGTAAAATGCAGAAACATGATTTTGGAGCTGTTAGAGCTGAACAACATGGCTCTTCTTTGTTTATAACTATTTCAGGAAGAGAGTATTGCGCTGTTGTTAGAAAGGAGTCTGGTAATAATAGACTTTATCTAACAGATGATTCTGGAAACATAAATGGAACAACTCCAAAGAGGGGAGTTCCAGATATTAGAACAGGGGGAGATAAGTTATCTGATAAATCTTGTGAAAGAATGGTTGATTTTATTCTTGGAAATTTGAAGAATGTTAAATAGTAAATAGGCTATATGTTTAATAAAATTTTTATATTACTTATTTTTAATATAAGAGAGAACGTATCTAAAAAATAAACTGTTTTCATATGTTTTTACGACGTTATTTTATAATCCCACCTCCATCCCCCAACCCATCCCTCCCGAATAGAGGAGATAATAAAATAACGTCTATTAAAGAGAATATTTTATTAAGTTATTAGACACGTTCTGTAAGAGAAAATGATGTATAGAGTAACTTTTCGATGTTTATGTGGAGATTATTGTGGTGTTAGAACAGATGATCCTGATGAGCTTCATGGTTTTGTTTTGTATTGTGGGACATGTGATACAAAGATTGGCAAAATATTGGTTGGACTGGAATATAAAGGAGAGAAGAGTATTAGGTTGGCTCCAGATGATGAGGTTAAAAGAAAGTTGAGATGGTATATGAGAACCACTAATCACAAAGTTTAAAAATTAGGTGTTTATTGGATTGTCATGACAATTACATTTTCCGGGGTGAGTGCAGATTGTAAATCAAGACAAGTAATTGTTCCGGTAGGGACTAAATGTGCTTATGATAAGTGTGGAAGGGAGATAGGTGTGGGAAGTAGGGTATTAGTAAAACAATTTGATTTTGGAAAATATAAGGATATTTCTGTTCCTAATTATTATTGTGGATATGGATGTTTGATGAGGCATAGAAAAAGTGTTAGAGCTAGCGAGGTGGTTGAGGTTGTGCCTGTTGAAGATGATGTCACGTGGTTTAGAAGGCGGAGGTAAGATTTGGAAATGGGTTAAAGAGTAAACAATTTATCATCTGTAACATTAAATATCTTCAATCGTGCTCCACAATCAAGCCAACCGTGAGCATAGTAAATTGCTCCGAAAGCATTAACATAGTCTCCTTTTTCTTGGAAGTGTTTTGAATCGTCGAGATAACATTTTGTCATTTCTAATATTTCTTTTGCTTCTGATTTCTTTTTTTTGTTTATTGATTGCTTTGCTATGTTGTAAGCTTTTGTTGTTATTTTTCTGTATTTTTCTATTGTTTGTTTTGTTATTGTTTTCATTTTGTTTTTGTGATAGTTTAATTTTGAGATTAACACACCCACTAAATTTCTTCTTTGTCGAAAAACCCACCCTTTTCCACCAACCTACCAACCCCAAAAGGTTTAGTAATCTCAAAATAACTCTTAGGTTGGATAATCAACTTTCAGGCTACATCCCAAGTTTCTGTTTTTACGTTTGGTCTTTTATCCCACCCACCTCACCCTATTACCATCGGCTCTGCCGATGAATATATTATGAAAAGATCAAACCTAATTAATTTGGGATGTTACCCAACTTTCCATTAGATTTATATGTTAATTAAGGTTTTTAATTTTATGGAAAAAATAGATTGGAGAAGTTATAAAACTTGGGTTTTAATATGTGTTTTATTAGGAGTTGGATTTTTAGTTTATTTTCCACATTATAATTATGATTATCCTCTTCATGTTGATGAGTGGCATCATATTTCCCAAGCAAAAAAACTGATTAATGGAGATTATAATTTTCAATCTGTTTCTTCTTTTGAAATTGGATATCATATTTTTTTATCTTTATTTCAGTTAGTTGGTTTAGAGTTGGTGTTAGTGTATAAATTTTTCCCAGCTGTGTTTGCAATTTTTTCAGGATTAAGTTTGTTTTATTTTGTTTATTATTTTACTCGTGATTATTGGTCTGCGATATTTAGTATTTTGTTTTTTGTTGCTTTTGAAAGTAATACTAATATCCTTGGAATTTGGTTTGCTGTTCCTTTAACTTTTGTTTTACCTTTGGTTTTTTTAAGTATAGTTTTTTTCCATAAAGGTTTAATTGAGAAAAATGAAAAATATCTTTATTGGTTTTTGATTCTTTTTTTGATTATGTTATTTGTTCATGCAATTTCTAGTTTTTTTGTATTTTTTGTTCTTTTAATTTATGTTTTTATTGCTAAAAAACTTGAAAGAATTAAGGAGATGAGAAGATTTTTTTACATATTTTTTGGAATCTGTATTTTGGCTGTTTCAATATTCTTGTTTTTTAATAAACTCCCTTTATTTTGGTATTTTGAGGAACTTATGTTTAGGAAAGGTTGGACTTTATTTGAAATGCAAAACCAATATGATATTTATAGATTCTTTGGAATTCAGTTTGCAGTTAATCCTTATTTTTTACCTTTGTTTTTTGGCATTGTTTTATTTATTTTTTCAATGATAGGTTTATATTTTGTTTTTAAGAATAAGAGATTGAAAATCATGGTTTCATGGTTTTTTTATTCTATTTTTATGTTGTTTGTTTTTACAAATTTCAAAATCTCTCCGTTTGTTCCATATCCAAGAGTTTTATTTTTGAGCCTTGTTGGACTTAGTATTCTTGGGGGTATTGGGCTTAGTAAGAGTTTTAAGATGATAGAGAGGAAGAATAGTGTTTTAGGGTTTATTATTGTAGTATTGGTAATATTATTTTTGTTTATTGGTTATGGTAAGACTATAGAAGGAACTGAACCTTATCATCTTATAGAGGGTAATGATTATAATGCTTTTCTTTATCTTAATAATTTAGAAAAAGGTGTTGTTATTTCTAATGTTAACCAAGGGGAAGTTATTTATCCTATTGCTGAGAAAGATGCTTTTGCTGGATTGTATTTTTTAGGGGATGATACTCAGAGGGAAATATCTGGGAAATTTTTTGAAAAGGATTGTGAATTCAAAAAAGAAATTGTTGATAGTTTTAAGATTAAATATGTTTACTCTGATTTGGTTTTGAATTGCGATTTTTTGGAGGAAGTTTATAATAAAGATATGAAGTTTATTTATGAGGTTGTTTGATTAGGTTTGTTTAAATAATTTAGAGGTTATTTTCAATAGTATTTCAATTTTCTCCTTTGTCGAAAAACCCACCCTTTCCCACCCCACGCCTCCACTCCAAATTTTAGTAATCTCAAAGGCATTTATAACTTTCGGAGATACTATCAATATCAATAAATTTTTAAGTGACTCTTTTTAGATATGATTATGAAAAGAGTTTATATTGAGACTAATGGTTGTGGTAGGAGAAGGATTGATGCTACAAAGATAGCGAGGTATTTTCTTCTTAATGGATATGATGTTGTTGAGGATTTGGGAAATTCAGATATTGTGATTTTTGTTGGATGTGGTTCTACTAGAGATAGAGAGAACGAGAGTCTTGAAATGTTGGATTCGCTGAAGAAAAATGGTAAAGAGATAATTGTTATGGGGTGTTTTC
>JAHIVP010000006.1 GCA_018816335.1 Nanobdellota archaeon
AACCAAGTTGTTATTTGAAGTGAAAAACCACCTATACTTACGATACTCTTCACGATTCATAGAAAAAGAGTAGTAACTATCAATTATAAACTTTTATATAATTTAGTTTCTTATTAATTTAATGAATGAATTAGCACCAACACCTTTATTTAAATCTAGGAAACAAACAACTCAATCATATACTTGGATGAATAGAATAGCTGATAGATTAAGAGTTCGATTAGGAAGATTATATATTCATTATTTCAGTAGAGAATGGGGATGGGGAGAAGGATTTGGAAACACTCTAAATGGATGTGCAGCTTATGCAAGGTTATAACAACATGAAGATGTTTTTGGAGATTTAGCAAGAGAATTAGAAGAAGGAGAAAGATTAATAGCAAAACACCTATCTGCGAGAGATTAATTTTTAAAACTTAACACCACTTCTCCAACGCCACCCTCAATTCATCATGATTCTTTGCATACAAAACATGTCCATAAAATATAAATACCAGAAAATCTTTGTAATAGAGCAATGAAAACTAATCTTATCTTTAATACTGAAAAATTAATTGGAAATTTAAATTCCTCCTCAGCATTTTATAAAATAAAAGAGAATAAACATAATCTTAAGATTATCAAAGAATATAAAAATAAAAGAGGCAGACCTTTTTCTATTAACATCCCAAAAAAGATAAAAATCTCTCCTGAAGCAGCAGGGCTAATTGTTGGAGAAGGGTTTATCGGAGATAGAAATTTTGTATTTGCTAATTCTAATGAAAAAGCAATAGATATGGTACTAAATTTATTACAGCAATTTAATCTACCAATAAAAGATTATTTAGAAATTTCAATAAAGAACAAAGACAAAAAATTTATCAATGAATGTAAAAGATTTTGGGAAAAACAAATAAACACTAAAATAATTAAAATAAGATTAAGAAAGGAATTTAATAATATCACAAACCATGGAACATTGCATATAGGAATTAACAATTCTTTAGTTGCTAAATTATTAAAACAAATAATTACAAAATCAAAAAAGAAAATAGAAAAAAACAAAGAATTATGTATTGGATATCTTAAGGGAATCTTAGCTGCCGAAGGAAATATTAATATTAAGAAAAAAACAAATTGTGTTTATATGGTTAGAATTAGTGCTTCAAAAATAGATGAAAGAGATCATTATAAAAGATGTCTTAAAAAGATTGGAATTAATATTTCATGTAAAGATATGCCAACAGTTTCAAAAGAAGAAGCTAAACAAAAAAATTGGAAAACAACAAAAGGAAGAGCTGGCGCCGTCCTTATATCAAAATGGGACAATTTCATTAAAATACTTGAATTAAATCTTTTAGAACTAAGCAAAGAAAAAGAACAAAAATTTATGAATCACTTTTTCAACAATAAATTTACTAAACAATTCCTAGGTCTAAGACATTTTATTGATAATGATTTTACTATGAAAAAAATCCAGAACCATTTTAACTTTTCAGGAAGACATCTTAATAGAGTTTTAACTTTATGGAAAAAAGGCTATCTAGAAAGAAAATTAGTAAAAAATCATTATATCTACAAAACAAACAAAAGATATCTCAATATTTTCTATACCTTAAACTCTTATCAAAATAACCCCATTTTTTAATAGCCAATCTTAATTCTTCATGATCTTTTGCATATTCTTTTAGATCAATATTCTCCATTACAGCATCAACCGCCTGTCTAGCAGCCATAGCTCCGGATTTACTTCCTTTTGGGTGGCCATGCAGCCCGCCTCCCATTTGAATAATTAAATCATTTCCCAAATGTTTTATTAAAAAAGGAACATGTCCAGGATGCAAACCCCCCGATGAAACAGATAATGTACTTTTTATCTTCCCCCATTTCTGAGCCAATCTCAACTTAGTTGATTTAACATTTTTATTCTCAATCTCCTCACTCAACTCTTCAACTTCTTCAATACTTCCTTCTAGCTTTCCAATTCCAGTTCCAATATGTAACTGATCAACCCCAATCAATCTAGCAAAATCAGCAACAACCATCATACTAACTCCTTGCTCTTTACTTCTTGTAAAAGCAGCATGCATAGCTCTATGAGCATGAATAGCCATCTTAAAATCAGCTTCTCTCAAAGTTTGCAAAGCAGCCCACCCAGCTGTAATAATATCTATCATAACATATTTCCCCCCCATATCCTCCACCAATTGCGCACGTTTCATCATCTCTTTAGTTTCAGCAGTAACATTAACTAAATAACCCTTTTTCTCTCCTGTCTCTTCCTCAGCCTGATTTGCATTTTCTAAAGTTCTAGATAATCTATCTTCAAATTTATTAAATTTCTGAGAAGACAAATTTTCATCGTCTTTAGTTGCATCACATCCCCCTATCCAAGATTCATAAGCAGATTTTGCATGCTCTTTCCAGTTCAATCCAAGTTTAGGTTTAATAATTGTTCCAACTAACGGCCTATTCTTAACTTTCAACATCTTTCTAATTCCTTCAATCCCAAACTTAGGCCCTTTAAATCCTTTCAAAATAGATTTCGGAAAACTAACATCTTCTAATCTTATATTCTTCACAACATTCATTCCCATTATATTCCCAGCTATCGACGACAAAATCTGAGGAACATTTCCAGCTTCAAACAAAGCAGAAGGATAAGCAATTTTCAACATACCATTTTTTTTCATTTCAAAAACTCTTGCCCTAATCTTATCAGCAGTCTTAGTTCTCTTAACATTTGTCCAAGTTCCTGTACTTGATTCCAAAGCAACATTTGCAGCAGCCTCTTTCAATGAAACTCTTGAAGCAGGTTCAACCCTAAAAAGACAAATTAAATCATCTTTAGGTTTATACTTCAAATCTATAAATTCTTCACCTCTCATTATTCAACTAAATATTTCAGATATAAAAACATTACTAATTCACTCCAGAAGCATAAGGTCTAGTTTTTCCCATCCTCCAAACATAAAACCAGCCAGTTTGATAACCACTTAGTTCTTCAACACCATCCCTCCCATAATCAGCAACTAAAAAACTAGTAATATAACTAGGAGGAACATTAGTTCCAACTGAATTTTGTAAAGGTCCTGAATGTTTAGGATATCCTTTCCACCATCCAGAATTATCATAAACTTCCCAAACATACATCCAATATAAACCACCAGTATTTTGTAAAGCAACTATTTCATCAGCCCCATCACCATCAAAATCACCAACATAAAGTTTTTCTATATGTTCTGGTTTTACAAGTTTCCATGCTGAATTATATAAATATCCTGAAGCCATCATAGTATATCCATATTTAACTTCATATTTTCCATTATCATACCAAAAAAAAGATTCATAACGTCCTCCTTTTTGAAAATCTCCAGTAATATATTTATAACCTTCACTATCACAACTAGTAGCTCCTGTTGTACATCCAGCACTCCCACAATCTTGCTTCACATCTTCCCTAACCCCACAACTATTATACCAATAAATATCATTACTATAACACTTATATGAAGAATGACTACTACAACTACTACAACTAGTAGCTCCTGTTGTACATCCAGCACTCCCACAATCTTGCTTCACATCTTCTCTTACTCCACAACTATTATACCAATAAATATCATTACTATAACACTTATATGAAGAATGACTACTACAACTACTACAACTAGTAGCTCCTGTTGTACATCCAGCACTCCCACAATCTTGCTTCACATCTTCCCTAACCCCACAACTATCATACCAATAAATATCATTACTATAACACTTATATGAATTATGACTACTACATCCTCCACCAGTACATTGTCCACTAGAACAACTTAAACTTCCACATTCTTGAACTTTATCTGTATCTGTCCAACCATTATTAAAACAACTTCCAGAACTACATCCTTTATCATAACAAGTCCTAGAATGATAAACATCTCCATTAGAACAATAATTACTCCCCCAACTATTACATGAATTATCCCCACATTCCTGAACTTTTTCTTTTTCAGTATTAGTGATTGTAAAACAACTTCCACTTGAACACCCATTGTCCCAGCAATACCTTGATTTATACACATCTTCGTTTTCACAAAAATTACTCCCCCATGGATTGCAATGATCCACCCCACAATCTTGATTAAATGTTTCAGAATAAGTAGAACTTGTACTTGTTCCACTACAATAATAATCTCTATAATGTTTATCATCATTTTTACAAATATACTCATCACTATAACCAGTTGGTTGACTTCCACTTTCTTTAGTTATATCAAAACTAGTATCACAACAACTCCCAGAAGTACAAGGTCTTAAATTATGAGTTTGAATCCAAAATAATCTATAAAGTCCTGCAACAGCTTTCATAGAATGAGGAATAGTTCCACTAGAAACTTTTTTCAAATTTGCTCTATTTGCAGAACCCAAAAAATCCTCTATATCACTAGGATTATCAATTATAATAACTCCATCTCCATTCCATAAATTTGTAAGCCAATAACAATTTACATTATTCAAACAGTTTCCATTTTCATAAGCATAATAATCATTCCCATATTCTCCATCACTTGCATAATACTGTGTTTTTTGTGTAGCATACCAAAATAATTTAAACAAATCACTAGGATTTGATTTTGCATTTGAATTAAAATAAACACTCTCATAATTATATTGCTCCCTATAATAATCAGAACCATCAAAATACAAATAATTTTTTAACCCAGATTGAAAATCTCCAAAATCCTCCATAAAACATTCTAAAGATTCATCATCAGGCCATCCACAACTTCCTATATGTTCATCTAAATGTGTATGTGCAGGAACACCCATATCTGTAATTAAATGAGCAACTCTTCCTAAATAATAATATGATTTTGCTTTATCAGAACTATAATAAGGAATAACATAATTATCCCAATAATATTGAGCAGTTACATAAGCACTATCAAACTCAGAAATTCCATCATTGTAGCTACCCGATTCAGGATTATCAACTTCCCAAAAATGATTTAAATAACTTCCAAATTCACAATCCTTACAACCATCAATACTATCTTCTTCATAAGCACCCTCTATTATATCATTCTTATTACCAGAAATAGGATCATAAGAAATATAATTTGAAGAAAGATAACTATTAAATTCACTTTTTTTCCATATATCTCCTGCTTCTCTAGCTATATATTGGTGAGTATATTCTGTTCCATAAACAGGCGCAGGTCCAGTTTCTTTTTTTAATTCACTATCTTCACCATTATACTCTTTAATATTTTCAGGTTTAACTTTTTCTAAATTTTCAGAAATAACAAAATTAGCATGTAGTAGGATAATTATAATAAAAAAAACCAAAATTTTTTTGCTTTTTTTCATAGTATATTAAATTTCTTTTTATTTATATAATCTACTATTTACCTCTTCTCAATCTTTTTAACTTTTCCCCCTCCATCTCCATCCTCCACCACCCACCCCTTCTCCTTCAATTCATCTCTTAACTTATCAGCCTTTTCCCAATCTTTTTCCTTTCGAGCTTTCTCTCTTTCATCAACCAACTTCTTAATATCCGCAGGAACAGAAACCTTTTCTTTTTTCAACAAATCCAACCCAAAAACTTCATCCATCTTTTCAATTGTCTTAATCTTTCCTTCAGCTTTTTCATCTCTAACTAAATTCCATAAAACAGACATAGCTTTAGGCATATCTAAATCATCATCAATTGCTTTTTCAAATTCTTTAATATATTTTGAATTAACTTCTCCTTCTTTATCTAAGCTACCAATCAAGTTCTTAATCCTCTGATAAGCATTTTTAGCACCATCTAAATTCTCAAGAGAAAATTCCATTTGAGTTCTATAGTGAGAAGTTAAAACTAGATACCTATAATCTAAAGCAGAATATCCTTTTTCTTCTAATTCTGAAATTGTATAAAGTCCTCCTTCTGATTTTGAAACTTTCTTTCCTCCAAAAGTCAAAAAATATCCATGAAGCCAATATTTAACCCACGGCTTTTTTCCAAAAGCAGCTTCACTCTGCGCAATTTCATTTGTATGATGAATAGGAATATGATCCTCTCCTCCAGTATGAATATCAAATTGTTCTCCTAAATATTTTGAACTCATTGCAGAACATTCAATATGCCATCCAGGAAAACCAATTTTCCAATCCACCCCATAATCCTTAGGATTCCACTCTTGCTGTCTCTCCCCAGGATTCTCAGAAAATTTCCACAAAGCAAAATCAGTCTTATTCTTTTTCTCTTTCATATCAACTCTCTTTCCCTCTTGCAATTCATCAATATTCAACTTAGCCATCTTTCCATAGTCCTTAAACTTAGAAGTATCAAAATAAATCCCATCAGAAGTCTCATAAGTATAACCTTTCTTTTCCAAAATTTTAATCAACTCAATCTGTTCCTTAATATGTTCAGTAGCCTTAGGCCAAACATCAGGATTAATTATATTCAACTTCTTAAAATCTTCTTGAAAAAGTTTCAAATAATAATTAGCAATATCAGAAGCTTTTTTTCCTTCTTTAGTAGCAGCCTTCTCTATTTTATCTTCACCTTCATCAGCATCAGAAGTAAGATGTCCAACATCTGTAACATTCATAACTTGTTTAACATCAAACCCATCATACAAAAGAACACGTTTCAAAACATCAGAAAAAATATAACTTCTCAAATTTCCAATATGCTGATACCAATAAACAGTAGGCCCACAACTATACATTCCAACCTTCCCTTTTTTCAAAGGAACAAATTTCTCCTTCTTTCTACTCAAAGTGTTATATAGTTTCATTATGATTATTTTAGAAATCTTACACTTTTAATTCTTTTCCTCTCTTCATCAACATCAATCAAAACAGCTTTTCCATCAACAACAGCCCCAGGATTCACAACCCAAGTCCTTCCAACTTTCTTCTTTCCCCAATTCTCATGCATATGTCCACAAATAACTAAAAACGGATTAAATTTCTTAATCAACTCTTTTGTCAACCAACTCCCATAATGCTTCCCTTTCATCTCTCCCTGAGCAATCTTATCAAGAATATAATACGGACAATTATGAGAAACAAAAACACTATCTCTATCTAAAATCTTCTTAAACTTATCATAATATTTTTTATTTTGTCCTTTTATTTTTTTAATCTTCTTTTCCGCTTTTCCCCCATATTTTTCCTTCAACTCTTTAATAATTCTTTTATCAACCATTCCAGGATGAGTTGACTTAGGATACCCAACAAAATTTATTCCAGAAAACTTAGTATTTCCAAAATCAATTAATTTAATATTATTTTTCTTCATATTTCTCTTAAATCTTCCCCAATTTTTGTCCCTACTTCCAGAACCTCCAATATGTGGATAAGGAACAGGATCCCAATTTCCAGTTATTCCTATAATCGGTTTATCCAACTTTCTTAGCTCATTCAAAATTTTAACCCCAGATTCATAATTCTTTTTCTCTAATTGATTATTCTTTTTCTTACCAATAAACTCCCACAACTCCTGATCACTTCCATAAACATGTTTAAAAAATAAATCTCCAAGTTGTTTATTTCCACAATAATCTCCAACACTAACAATTAAATCAAATTCCTCTTTCTTAATTTTCTTCTTCAACTTAGACGGAAACTTCCCATGAAAATCTCCTATAGCTAATATCTTCATAGAATACAAAACAAATCAACATTTAAAAAATTATATAATTCTGAAAGAATTCAAAATCAAGGGAAAAGTTCGCTAGAAAAACTGTTAGTTTGTCTAGCAGATTGTTGCAGCAAACCCACCAACATGAGTTACATCGATATAAAGGGTATGAGTTTCAGTACTTGGTGTTCCACTATCACCTGTAGTTCTTTCAACATCCATTTCAATTTTCAAACTACTATCTGTAACTTTTTTTGGTATATCTAGAATAATTACAGCAACAGTTGTTTTTCCAGGCCTAACTTTTAAAGTCCCAACATCATCATCTAAAATCCATCTCCTAACATCACTTGTTGAAGCTCCTTTTAAACTTGTAATATCAATATTTCTAAATCTATATGTTGAATCTTCATCTTCATTTATTATACAAGCAATCTTCCTCCGCCCCCCATCCCCCAACTTAGATTCATCAGTTCCTTCACCATGACACTTAACACCATATTCTTTTGCTCCAAATAAATCTCTAATCTCATTTGAAACTTTTTCATCAATTTCCCCTGTCAAAACAATTCCAGAACACATAATACTTTTAACAAAAATCATCCCTAAAACAAGCATAGTCACACCTAATACAATTATTACAATCGTTCCAACAGATAATTCAATTGCCCCTTTTTTCATATTAATATATAGTTTTTACTTTTATAAATGTTACTCATATAAAAAAATGGGGATGGGGTGAATCGAACACCCTCCACCATGATATCTGTTTAATTTTTTAATTAAACTTCAGTCATGTGCTCTCCCAATGAGCTACATCCCCGCCTGCATGTTGTAGCGAACCTTAGCTATAAACTGGGTTCCAAAGGGTATCCCTTTGATGAGCTACATCCCCGCCTGCATGTTGTAGCGAACCTTAGCTATAAACTGGGTTCCAAAGGGTATCCCTTTGATGAGCTACATCCCCGCCTGTTTGTTGTAGCGAACTTTAGGTATAAACTGATGAGCTACATCGTCATAGAATTATCTATTAATCTTTATTTTTAAACCTTTAGAAAAAGGAGTTGGAAATAGGCCACATTCTGTCTTTCCCTGTATTCAGACGGAAAGTGCTAACATTCGACTAAGCGGTTCAACGACCTTGCACCAGCGAAGATGTTCGTTTCATCAAATCCCTTATCTCAAAGCTCCCTACAAAGTTCCTTGCTCAATAAGGACTGTGTCGTTTCTGTAACAGGCAAAATCCTTAACCTAACCTGCGCGTAGACTTCAATATCTTCAGATTTGAAGTTCCCAAAAATCGTTTGCGATTTTTTAGGAGCGCAGTTGGATTTTGACGCGCAAAAATTCTGTTAAGAATTTTTAGCGCAGTGCTCTGCCTCACGACAGTATGTTTTCACATATCGCGCTCACGGTGTGCGGACCTTCCTCAGAATCAGCTTTCATATCTAAAAACTTGACAAGTTAATGTCTTGATTCCGATGTCGAACAAAATCCTCAGGTTAATCGCGCGTAGGCGCGTCTTGGGATTTTGTCGCCCAGAAAATCATAGATTTTCTTAGGTAGCTATCCAACTCCTAAATTTACATCTTTTTTGGGTTTTTAAGCTTTTCCAAACCCCCCAAAAACTTTATAAACCTAAGTTTACACGTATAAACTATAATGGAAACGTATAAACTAAAATTCACAAAACTACAAAATGAAATATTTAGATTGCTCTGTATAAAGACAGGAGAACCTCTAAATCAAAGAACAATAGCAACAGCCTTAGAAGTATCACCAACCGCAATATCCAAATCAATAAAATTACTAGAAACAGAAAATCTCATCAATATCAAAAAAGACAAAAAGATGAATCTAATATTAATTGAACTAAATAGAGATAATCAAAAAACAATAGAATTAAAACGAGCTGAAAATTTAAAAATGATATCTGAATCTGGGATTACTGAATTTCTAGAAGAGAATTTTCCCGGCACTACAATTATTTTATTTGGAAGTTATTCTTATGGTGAAGACACAATTAAATCAGATGTAGATATAGCAATTGTTGGAGCAAAAGAAAAAGAAATAAAATCAGAAAAATTTGATAAATTATTAGAAAAAGAAGTTAGAATTAATTTCTACAAAAATTGGAAAGAAATACACAAAAATTTAAAAAATAATATATTAAATGGGATTATCTTAGTAGGAAGGATTGATTTATGAGACCTTTAAAAAAATTCCAAGAATTTTTAGAAGAAGAGACAGTTAAAAAACAATTTCCAGATAAACAGCGAGCTAAAGATCTAATAGATGACTCAAATAAAGGATATAAATCATTAATGGAATTTATCAATAAGATAGGATTAACAGATACCAATGCAAACACCATGCTAAAAGAATCATATGATGTAATTATGGGTTTAATTAGGGCAAAAATGTTAATAATGGGTTTTAGTGCTATTGGAGCCGGAGCACACGAAGCTGAAGTCTCATATTTAAGAGAGTTGAAATTTCCCGAATCAGATATAGAATTCCTTAACCAATTAAGATATTTTAGAAATGGAATTATGTATTACGGAAAAAGATTTGAAAAAGATTATGCTGAAAAAGTAATAGATTTTATGAAATCTACTACTACAAAACTAAAACATTTAATCAAATAATAAAATGGAATACCACTCCCTAAAAAAAGAGCAAGTCCTAAAATCCCTAAACACCTCTCCCCAAGGACTAACAGAAAAACAAGCAAGAAAGAGACAAGAAACATACGGAAAAAACCAAATCAAAGACCTCTACAAAATAAATCCTCTAAAAATCTTCCTCCTTCAATTCAAATCTTTCCTAATCTACATATTAATAGCAGCAACAATCTTAGCAATAATAATTTCAGAATATATTGATGCAATTGTTATCTTCGCTATAATTATCTTAAATGCTATAATTGGATTTACACAACAATACAAAGCAGAAAAATCAATAATTGAACTAAGAAAAATTCTAACTCCCAAAGTTAAAGTTTACAGAGAAGGAAAGTTAAAAATAATCTCATCAAAAGATATAGTTCCAGGAGATATAATCAAACTTTCAGCAGGAGATAAAATCCCAGCAGATGCAAGAATAATCTCAACAGAAAACTTAGAACTAAATGAAGCTATCTTAACAGGAGAATCTCTTCCAGTATCAAAATCAATTCAAGTTCTCAATAAAAATACAATTCTAGCTGAAAGAAAAAATATGGTATATACAGGAACATCTGTAACAAATGGCTCAGGATTAGCAGTTGTAACTAATATAGGAATGAAAACAGAATTCGGAAAAATTGCAAATCTTCTTCAAGATATTGAAATGGAACAAACTCCAATGCAAAAAAAATCAGACAAATTTGCAAAACAAATAACAACCATAATTTTAGTCCTAGTTACTTTTATGATAATTTTAGGATTATATGAGGGAATAGAACTTTACGACGCTGTTTTAATGGCAATTGCTCTAGCTGTCTCAGCAATTCCAGAAGGACTTCCAGCAGTTATAACAATCAGCTTAGCTTATGCAACAAAAAAAATGCTAAAATCAAAGGTCATTGTAAGACGTCTTCCAGCAGCAGAAACTCTAGGTTCTGTAACAGTAATATGCACAGACAAAACAGGAACACTAACCGAAGAACGAATGACAGTTAAACAAATCTCCTTAAATAATAATTTCTACCAAAAATCAGATTCCCACTTAGAATTAAATAACAAAAAAATTATTTTAACAAAAGAATTAAATCAATTATTAAAAATATCTGTCTTATGTAACAACTCAAGATTTGAGCAAAAACTTAATCACGGAGATATCTATAATCAATATGATGTTATCGGAGATCCAACAGAATCAGCTCTAGTTTTTTCAGCCTTAGACTTAGGAGTAAACAAAAAAATTCTAACAGAACAAGAACCAAGAATAAAAGAAATTTCATTTGACTCAAAAAGAAAAATGATGTCAATAATCAGACAAAACAAAAGAAACTTAACAATGTACACAAAAGGAGCTTCATCTTTTATTTTAGAAAAATGCTCTAGAGAATTAATAAATGGACAAATAATAAATCTTACTGATAAAAGAAAAAAACAATTAAGAAAACAATCTGAAATTATGGAAAACAAAGCACTTAGAGTTCTAGCCTTTGCTTACAAATCTCTCCCAAAAACAACAAAAACATTTACAGAAGAAAATTTAATTTTCACAGGATTTATTGGAATGCTTGACCCTCCAAGGAAAGAAGTCAAAACAGCTATTTCTTTATGTAAACGAGCAGGAATAAAAGTTAAAATGATTACAGGTGACTCAGCAATCACAGCAAAAACAATAGGACAACAAATAGGAATAACAGGAAAAATTTTAACAGGAAAAGACCTAGAAAAATTAAATGATGTTCAATTAAAATCAGAAATATTAAATATTCATATTTTTGCAAGAATAACTCCAGAACAAAAATTAAGGATAGTTCAAATACTTAAACAAAACTCTGAGAAAGTTGCAATTACAGGTGATGGAGTCAATGATGTTCTAGCATTAAAACAAGCAGACATAGGAATAGCAATGGGCCAACGTGGCTCAGATGTAGCAAGAGAAGTTTCAGATATGGTTCTTGTCGACGACAATTTTGCTTCAATTGTAAAAGCAGTTGATGAAGGAAGATTAGTCTACAAAAACACAAAAAAAATAACCAAATATTTACTAGCAATGAACTTCTCTGAATTTTTCTTAATAGCTTTTGCTTTAATTGCAAAACTTCCTCTTCCTCTACTTCCTTTACATATTTTGTGGATGAACCTTATCACAGATTCAATTCCAGCTCTAGCATTAGTAAAAGAAAAAGAAACAGGATTAATGAATGACAAACCAGTAAAAGACGAAAGTCTAATGTCTGGGATATATAGTTACATTATAATCTCAGGAGTAATAATATTAGCAGTTGAAATAACAATTTTCTTATATGGTCTAAATTCAAACTGGGACATCACAAAAATAAGAACAATGATAATGACAGCAGACATCATGTTTGAAATGTTCTTTATTTACACAGTTCGTTCAGACAAAAAATTCACAGAAATTGGTTTGTTTTCAAATAAATTTATAAATTACGCAGTTCTACTAGCTATAGGATTACAATTCATTGTAATCTACACACCACTAAATGCAGTATTTTCATTATCACCTCTAACATTTAATGATTGGTTGTTCATACTTCCATTCTCTTTATCTGGATTAGTGATTTTTGAAGGTTACAAATTCATAAGAAGAAAAAATGAAAAAAAGACTATATGAAATCATGGATAAGTTCAAAGATAAAAAAATAATTGTAATCGGAGATATAATGTTAGATAAATATATTTTTGGAAAAGTTGAAAGAATATCTCCAGAAGCTCCTATTCAAGTTGTAAATGTAACAGAAGAATCTTACACTCCAGGAGGAGCATCAAATGTAGCAAATAATATCTATTCTTTATCAGGAGATTCATTAATGGTAGGAGTCATAGGAGAAGATCAAATCTCAGAAATTCTTTTAGAAGAATTAAAAAAAAGAAATGTTAACATAGATGGAATATTCAAAGATTCTAAAAAACCAACAACCCAAAAAGTTAGAATTATTGCACAATCTCAACAATTGTTAAGGATTGATTATGAAAACACAACTCACATTGACAAAGAAACCGAAAGCAAAATTATTAATTTTATTAAAAAAAATTCACAAGATGTTGATGCTATTATAATTGCAGATTATGCAAAAGGAGTAATAACAAAAAATATAGCAGATGAAATAAAAAAAATAAACCACAACAAAATAATTGTTGTAGACCCAAAACCAGAACATAGAGATTTCTATAAGGGAGTAAGTTTAATTATCCCAAATTTAAAAGAAGCAAGAGAAATGACTAACAAAGAAGATATTGAGGATATTGGAAAAGAATTAGTAGAAAAATTAGATTGTTCTGTTCTTATCACAACAGGTGAAAAAGGAATTTCATTATTTGAAAAAAACGGGAATATAACTAATGTTCCAACAAAAGCAAAAAAAGTATTTGATGTTTCAGGAGCAGGAGATACAGCTTTAGCAGCTTTAACTCTAGCTCTAGTTTCAGGAGCTTCAATTAAAGAAGCAGCAATCTTATCAAATCACGCAGCAGGAATAGTCGTCGGTAAAGTAGGAACTTCAACAGTATCAATCAATGAAATAAAAGAGGATTTGGAGAAAGAGTTTCCAGATTAATAATATGAATTTAGTAATTATATACTTGTTGTTGTCTATACTACTCTTAATATTTAGTGCAACTTTTTTAGTTAGGAGTGTTAAAAGAATAGCAACTCTTTTTGGAATTTCTGAGTTCTCAGCTTCATTTATTCTAGTCGCATTAGCAACCTCATTTCCAGAACTATTAGTTGGAATAAATTCAGCAATATCAGGAAATCCTTCTTTAAGCTTTGGAAATGTTTTAGGAGCAAACCTCCTTAATCTAACATTAGTACTCGGAGTAATTCTTATTATTGCAGGAAAATCAAAAGTAGAATCAAAGGAAGTGAGGGATAATACAATACTTATTTATTTGATGATTTTATTACCTCTTATTCTGTATGTAATTGGAATGACTTTATCAAGATTAGATGGTATAATCTTAGTTCTTGGATTTATATTTTTAGTGAGGAAAATAACAGTAAGACCTCAAAAATCATTTTTACTAAATCCATCTATTCCAAAAACTCTTTTTAGTTTTTTTATTTCTTTTACAGTCTTATATCTTTCAGCACGTCTTGTTGTACAATACTCTACAGATTTAGCAATTCAATTAGGATTATCTGATTTAATTATTGGTTTGTTTATAATCTCTATCGGAACAACTCTCCCTGAATTTGCATTTGGAGTTCAAGCAGCCCTAAAAAAACATAATACAATGGCTCTTGGAGATCAAATAGGTTCTGTAATAGCAAACTCAACTTTAATTTTAGGAATCGTTGCAATAATTCATCCAATTGTTACAGATATTAGAGGATTCTTAATAGCAAGCATATTTATTATAATCATAATGGCTTTTCTACTAATTAGATTATTAAGAAACAATTTATCAAGATTAGATGGTATTATTTTAATATTAATTTATATTTTATTTGTTGTTACTCAGTTTGCTTAAACCTTACCTTTAAAAATTATTTCAAGAATCTCCAAATAACTCACCAATTTCGTCTTCCATCTTTTTCTGCGCAGCTAAGTTCGAATTTTCTTCACATGAACTTTCCATACATACACCATAACAAGTAACAGGTTCAGTATTTTCTCTTAAAGGGTCAGGATTAGAGATGCCAAAACAATCACATTCATTATACCATTGATCTCCACATACCTTAGGATAAAAAAATATTGCTCCTAGTAAAATAATAACTATTATTAACCAAAACCACCACTTTTTTAATATATTCATAATAACTAAAGAAATCAAATATATTTAAACCTCACCTTTCAAATACTTCTGTCTCAATTCTTCATCAAATCTCTCAATTGAATACCTCAACATTGTCCTAGGCATTTTTTTATAATGTTTCTTCAAAAACCCTTCTAACACTTCTTGATTCTTTTTTCCAACCTCTCTCAACATCCACCCCACCCCCTTATGTATTAAATCCGGCGAAACGTTCACATCTCTCGCGCGTAGGCGCGATCTTGAGTTTCGCGGCCCCAAAATTCTTTGAATTTTGAGGGCATGTTTATCCCCCAACAAAATCTCAGCAATCTTCAATGTATCCTCAAACTCTCCTTCGCGAATAAAAGCATAAGTAGAAATTATTGCAATTCTCTTCTCCCATAAATTTTCAGACTTAACTAAATCATATAAAATATCTCTTGGTTTATCCAAAAGAAACTTCCCAACAATCTTATGGGAAGTCAAATCAACCAAATCCCAATTATTAATCTTCTTAGCATTTTTCAAATAAAAATCATAAACTTCAGTAGGATAGTCTTTAAATTTATCAACGAGGATTAGCAATCCAATCATTCTTTTCTCATGAATTTCACTATCTAACAACTCTTGAATACTTTCAAAATCTAAATTAGAAAACTTTTTAGCAATATCTCTATTCTGTCCCATTGTTAATCCTAAAAAAATATCCCCTTCTCCATACTCCCCTTTTCCTGTCTTGAAAAATCTCTGAAGAATTTTTGCTTTTTCAGGATTTTTATATTGATTTAAAATTTCATCTATTTTCATGTTTTAATTATAAGAATTAGAGTTATAAAATTATTCAAAACAAAACAAGTAGGATAGTCAAAATTTTTTATTATTTCGTAAACTTAACAAGTGAGGCTATTAGTAGTTGCAGACTTAAATTCTCGTTGCCTCGAATCTTACATCTCAACTCTATCAACGCTGTGTTTTTCAGCGGCCTTAATTGAGTCGTTTTGCGGATGGCTTCGAGCTTAGATGCTTTCAGCTCTTATCCATACAGTGCGTAGCTGCTCAACCTGCTCTTAACAATTGATACACCAGAGGCACCCAATCTCCGTTCCTCTCGTACTAGAAGATCGTTCCACTCACTCAATAACACACCTAGTAGATATCATACAAACTGTCTCGCGACGTTCTTAACCCAGCTAACGATCCCTTTTAATGCGTGAACTCCGACACCCTTGGATGCTTGTGCACATCCAGGATAGGAAGAGCCGACAGCTGTGTACCAAACCGCGCCGTCAATTTGAACTATCAGGCGCGACAAGCCCGTTGTCCTTAGAGTACCTTTTCTGTCACAGTCGTGGTCCATTAAAAACCATCGACGGGTCGCTAAGCCCGACTTTCATCCCTGCTTTTCTTGCTTTTCGAAAAACAGTCAGACAAACTTTTACCTTCGCGCTCTACTCCAGATTTCCGACCTGGATGAGTTTGTCTTTAGGCCCTAACGATATCTTTTCGTCAGGGTGCCGCCCCAGCCAAACTGCCCACCTGCTGATGTCCTCAATTCAAAGATAAAGTAAGCAATCCTATAAAAAACAGGTAGTGTTACATTGTTGCTCCATTATGTCCTAAAACATAATATCGACGCTCCTACCTACACTGGGTATCTTTTATAAAATTGCAACAACAAGCTGCAGTAAAGGTTCACAAGGTCTCCGCTTCCCACTAGGTGATTCCGGCATTTTCACCGGACAGTGATTTCAGAAGGTCTTAGTTAGGGACAGCAACTACATCGTTAAACCATTCATGCACGTCGCCATTCAGACGACAAGGCATTACGCTCATATCTGTTAATTAGAATTCTTTTGAGCAGAATTCATCTCTTCATATCGCTATGAAGTTCGGACTATATCTTA
>JAHIVP010000038.1 GCA_018816335.1 Nanobdellota archaeon
AATTTAAATGTTTCGGAAGAAAGATTTAACAAATTTAAAGGAAATATAAGAAACCTTGGTGTCTTAAATTTAAATGTTTCGGAAGAAAGATTTAACAAATTTAAAGGAAATATAAGAAACCTTGGTGTCTTAAATTTAAATCTTTCGTTAGGAAGATTTGTTTAAAAAGTATTAACTATTTAATTTGTTAGATAATTAATATTCAAATTCCAAAGGAATTTCTGGGTGGGCTGGGAGGGATATTTAACAAATTAAAGAAAACTTTGTGTCTTTCAATTTAAACTTTACGGTTCAACAAATTTAAATAACTACTAGATTATATATAAACATGAAAAAACCAAAAATAGAAATAAATAAAGAAAAAGTAGAATTCAAAGAAGAAAATAATACAAAAAATCAATTGAAAAAATTCTGGAATTTTGTATGGAACGATAATTCCTGGCAATCATGGGTAGTTTCTCTATTACTAGCATTTATATTTATCAAATTCATATTCTTCCCATTATTAGCTTTAATATTAGGATCATCTATGCCCTTAGTAGTTGTAGAATCATGTTCAATGTATCACGGAGAAGCAGGCTTCTTTAGAAATTTATTTCAAACACAATCAGCATTAGATGCTTGGTGGGATGAAAAAGGTACATGGTATCTAACAAACACAGACCTAACAAAACAAGACACTGAAAACTGGCCTATAGCAGGAGGTTTTGAAAAAAGTGATATAATTATTTTAACCTCTCCTAAAAATCTTGAAATCGGAGACACAATTGTTTTTGACGGACAACAACGTTATCCTATAATTCACAGAATAATAAAAATATCAGAAGATCCAAGTGGAAGAAAAATATATTCTACAAAAGGAGACAACAACAACGGACAAAACCCTTCAGAAACACAAATTAACCAAGAACAAATAATAGGAAAAGCATCTTTAATCATTCCAAAACTAGGATGGATAAAGCTAATTTTCTACGAACCATTTCGACAACCTCAAGACAGAGGAACTTGTAATATGATGTCTTCTTAAATAAAACATAAAAATCAGCTCTGTTAGAAATCTTTTTTTAATTAAATTTTGGGATTAACAATATAACAAATGCCAAAGGCATTTTAGGGTGGGCTGGGAGGGATAATCCCAAAAATAAAATTTTAGACTATCTCAACAGAGCAAAAAAAATCCAAACACTTAAAAACTCTGAACTCTATTCAAATCGATAAATTTTATATTAAAAAAAGAAGAAAATGGAATTTTGCCCAAAATGCGGAGGACTTATTATAAGCAAAGGAAAAAGTGCTGGTTGTTCTAAATGTAGTTACAAAACTAAAAATAAAATAAAATTAGAAACAACAGAAGTTGCAGAAGAAAAAAAAGAAATTGGAGTTATAGATGAAAAAGATTCTGTGACTCTTCCTGTAACAGCAGAAGATTGTGAAAAATGCAACCACAACGAAGCTTATTTCTGGGCATCTCAAACTCGAGCAGCTGACGAAGCAGAAACACGTTTCTTTAGATGCACAAAATGCAAACACACCTGGAGAAAGTATAAGTAATTAATGAGCTCTGACCTCAAAACCTTTTGGAACAATAAAATATTTGATTCTACCCTTATATCTAACTTTAACATCAATTTTTTTTCCAAACGTATCTCTACTAAGATATTGTTTTCTTACTAATGTTAACCACTCTCTAAATTCTTCCGATCTGGAAAAGTATACTATCTCCCCGTTATGATTATAGTTCATAGAAAAATTTCTCTCAGGAAAAAATAATTCTAATCCATAATCTAACCTCAAAGTTTTTCTCTCTATTAACAAACCAACAGCTTTTCTATGCAATCCAGGAAATTTAACTAATTTATTCAATGCTCCCCAAACCCTTCCCCAACCATTAACTCTTCTTTCAAAATCTTCAAACAACTCTTCTGGATCTTTTGCCATAACACTAAATGAATCTCTAGTTTAAAAATAAATATGAGATAAAAAATTAAATGGCCTCGAAGGGATTTGAACCCTCGACACCCAGATTTCTCGAAGTGGGTTTTAACCCGCTATTTTGGCAACCTTTTTTAAAGGTTGTAAGAGTCTGGTGCTCTAACCAGGCTGAGCTACGAAGCCATAGGTTTTGTAGCGACCCTTAGCTATACGCTGGGGTTTAAGGGGTGTCCCCTTAATGAGCTACGAAGCCATCGCAGTTTTCGTAGCGACCCTTAGCTATAAACAGGGGTTTAAAGGGTGTCCCCTTAATGAGCTACGAAGCCATAGAGATAATTAGAATAATTGGTTTAAAAAATTATGGTTAATCAAAACAAAATACCCCAAGCTAACAATCAACCTCTTTTAAAAATAGTTTAAAATAAATAAAAAAACCATCAAAATCATCACCAAATTTGTGCGAAGGCACAAACAGATTTTGTGGCGCCAAAATTTTAAAAAAATTTTAAACGTTAACCTATAGTCTTTCTAATGTTATCAATGTTATCTGCAATCTCTGTTCCTTTCTTTGTCAACTTAATCAACTTGATTCTTCCTTGTTTCTCAAATAAAACAAGTCCAAGTTTCTCAAGTGTCTGCAAAATCTTAACTGCATGGCTGTAAGTACAATCTACTTCTTTAGCCAAAACACTTCCATATCTAACTCTAGAAAGCTTTTTCAAAGCTATCAGCATTAACGCTGGCTTTCTTCTAAAAAACAAATCAAAATTATCTTTCATTTTATATATTCTATTGAATTTATATACTCCAAAACATATGTTTCAGTATATAAATCTTTCTTCAAATTTTCACCCCCCAATACTCACTATAAACAACTATAAAGTTACGTTATAAATTTACTACTAAATTAGATAAAAACAAGAATCAACATATTTTTAAAGAAAATATACATAGATTTACTATGCTTGATATAAAACTAATAAGAGAGGAACCAGAGCTAGTAAAAAAGAGCTCTAAAAACAGAGGGTATGATGAAAACATTGTAAATGAAGTTCTAAAAATAGATGAAAAGTGGAGAAAGCTCAAAAAACAAGATGATTCTTTAAGAGGAGATAGAAACAAAGTCTCACAAGAAATCAACAAATTAAAAAAAGAGAAAAAAGAATCAGAAGCAAACAAAGCAATTAAAAAAGCAAAAGAAATAGCAAACAAAATATCTTCAAATGAAGAAAAAGAAAGAAAACTTTATATTCAAATCAAAGAATTAGTTTCGCAAATCCCAAATATACAAGGAAAAGAAATCCCAATAGGAGATGAAACAAAAAATAAAGAACTATCAAAGTCAGGAACAATTCCTAAATTCAAATTCAAAGTAAGAAGTCATTCTGAATTACTTGAAGATTTAGATTTACTAGATATGAAAAGAGGAGCTAAAATAGCAGGTTCAGGATTCTATTTATTAAAAGGAAAACTAGCTCAACTTCAAAGAGCACTTATACAATTTTTCTTAGACTTTCACATTAAAGATGGTTTCACTGAAATAAACCCTCCTCAACTAGTAAACACAGACACAATGTTCAACACTGGAAACTTACCAAAATTTGAAGATGACTTATATAAAACAAGAGAAGGAAATTATCTAATTCCAACTGCAGAAGTTCCAGTAACAAATTTACATGCAAATGAAACTCTCAATGAAAAAGATCTTCCTAAAAAATACTGTGCATTCACACAATGTTACAGAACAGAAGCAGGAAGACATACAGGAGAAGAAGGATTATTCAGAGTCCACCAATTTGAAAAAGTTGAAATGGTTTATATCTCAAATCAAGAAGATTCATGGGACATTTTAGAAGAAATGACCAAGAGAGCAGAAAAACTAATAGAGATGTTAGAAATTCCTTACAGAAGAATATTATTAGCAACAGCAGATGCTTCTTTTGCTTCAGCAAAAACTTATGATCTAGAAGTCTGGAGCCCAGCAATGAAAAAATACCTAGAGGCTTCATCATGTTCAAACTGCACAGATTTCCAAGCAAGAAGAATGAACACAAGATATCAATCTAAACAAGGAATGAAATTCACCCACACACTAAACGGATCAGGATTAGCCCTAACAAGATTAATGATTGCATTAATTGAAAACAACCAACAAGAAGATGGCTCAAT
>JAHIVP010000039.1 GCA_018816335.1 Nanobdellota archaeon
CATCTGCCCAATCTGATTCACATAATCAGAATGAATCCAAATCTCCATATCAGCATCTTCTAATTTTTCCTCAACACTTCCTGTTGTTATATAATACACCTTATCAAAAACTCTATAATTTTCAGCCATATGATAAAAAGCAAGAGCAATATTCCCATTAGAAGGCAAATCATTAATCATATCTTCACTTTCTAAAAATCCAATAACTCCTGAATAATCAGGCCGAACATAATTATCTACAACTCCAGAAGGCAAACTCCCACCTCCAAACATACTTCCTGGATCATCAAAATTCCCAACAACAATCAAATAAGCAACCAAAGCTCCAACAACTAAAACAACTAATATCACAAGAATTATAATTATAAGTTTAGCTTTCCTACTCATTCTTTTTCTTTCAGATTGAATATAATTTACCTCTTCTTCCATAATTAATTATATTTTTATCATTTAAAAACATTTATTACTCGAAGATTTTTCAAAATAGAGAGTTTAAAGTTTCTTGGAACAATAAACTTTATTAAACAACATCTCTTTATAACCTTATGAAAGCAAAGCTTTCCAAATCATAGCATGAAATACACAATAATAAAAGAACTACAAAAAATAACAAAACTAAATCAAAAAATAATAGAAACCAAGCTAGAAGTTCCTCCAAACCCCAAATTAGGAGATTATGCTTTCCCAACATTTATTCTAGCAGAAAAACTAAAAAAATCTCCAAACCAAATTGCAGAAGATTTATCAAATAAAATCAAACTAAAAAACATAGAAACAAAACCAACAGGCCCATATCTAAACTTCTTCATAAACAAAACCAGCTTCTCAGAAAACACAATTAACCAAATTCTAAAAGAGAAAAGTAAATATGGGCAAGGAAAAAATAATCAAAAGATAATGGTAGAATTCCCATCACCAAACACAAATAAACCTTTACACTTAGGACATCTAAGAAACATGTCAATCGGAGAATCTATTTCAAGAATTTATGAATTCCTAGGAAATAAAATAATCAGAGGAAATCTAAACAATGACAGAGGAATTCATATTTGCAAATCTATGGTTGCATATGAAAAATATGGAAAAAATAAAAACCCAGATAAAAAATCAGACCATTTTGTAGGAGATTTCTATGTAATGTATAATAATAAATTAAAATCAAACCCAAAACTAGAAGAGCAAGCTCAAGAATGTTTAAAAAAATGGGAACAAGGAGATTCTAAAACAATAGCTCTTTGGGAAAAAATGAATAAATGGGCAATAGACGGATTTCAAGAAACTTACAAAAAATTTGGAATAAAACATGACAAAGAATATGATGAATCAAAAATTTACACAAAAGGAAAAGAAATAATTCAGGATGGATTGAAAAAAGGAATCTTTGAACAAGGCAAGGACAATGAAATTAAAATAAACTTAGAAAAAGAAAACCTAGGAGAAAAAGTCGTGTTAAGATCAGACCAAACTTCAGTTTACATAACTCAAGATTTATATTTAGCAAAATTAAAATATGAAGATTTTAAACTAGACAGTTCAATCTATGTTGTAGGAAACGAGCAAGATTATCATTTCAAAGTTTTATCTGTAATTTTAGAAAAATTAAATTTCCCTTTCAAAATCCATCATCTTTCTTACGGAATGGTTAACCTCCCAGAAGGAAAAATGAAATCTAGAGAAGGCAAAGTTGTAGATGCAGACGATTTAATAGAAGAAACAAATAACTTAGCTAAAAAAGAAATCCTAGACAGAGAACCTAAATTAAATAAATCAGAAGTTGAAAAACGAGCTGAAAAAATTTCTCTAGGAGCAATTAGATACCAATTACTAAAAATAGATGCAAATAAAAACACAATTTTCAATCCTGAAAAATCAATTGTTTTCGAAGGAAACACAGGTCCCTACATCCAATACACCTATGCACGTTCATCATCAATATTAAGAAAGATAAAAAACAAAACAACAAAACAAAAAATAGAAAACCTTCATGAATCAGAAGTAGAATTAATAAAAGAACTAAACAATTTTCCAGAAATAGTTCAACAAGCACACAAACATCTTAACCCAGCACTAATAGCAAACTACTCTTTCCAACTCGCACAAAAATTCAATGACTTTTATCAAAACTGCCCAGTTATCGGAGATGAAAATCAAGCATTCAGATTAAAAATTGTTGAAGCTTATAGAATTGTTATCAAGTCAGCTTTGAATCTTTTGGGTATTGATGTTCTTGAGGAGATGTAATTACTTCTTCTCCTCCACCTTCTCAACCTTCTTCTCAACCTTAACAATCTCCTTTTCTTCCTTCTCTTCTTTTTGTTTAAACGCCCAATTAGCAATCATAATTCCAACAACCGCAATCAAAGTAACAATCACAGCCTTGATTAACAACCCACTAAAAATTCCTTCCCCCACAATCTTATCAACAAATGTAACTATAACATCTTTCCAAACAAGAGCAATTAAAAAACCAAAAGCAGCAACAACAGCAGTCAACATACCCTTTCTAAATTCAGTATTAACTTTTTTTGCTTTTCTCAGAGCTCTCTGATGAATTTTCAATTTTTCAACTTTAGCTTCTTCTAGTTCTTTTTTAGTTTTATCAACCATAAATATCTAAAGAAACAAACTATTTTAAAGTTTTCCAATTAGTCTTCACCAGATTCTCTTCCATCGACTTTTCTAAGTTCATCAGGAATATCAACAGTATCTAATCTACCTACTCTTGGAGGTTCAAACCTAGGAGCAACAGGTTGAACAATTTCATAATCTCCTATATCTCCTATTCTTCTTTCAACAACTCCACGATTCCCCTGAAAATACTTTAATACCCATCTAAACATTGTGTGAAAAACATACATCAAGTATATTTAAATCTTGAGTATAGACAGATAATTCAAAATCCCAGCAAACCCAACCCACAATAAATAAGGAATCAACAACCAACCAGCTCTCTTATCAATCTTCCAACAAACAATAACCATACTCAGAATACTAAACCATAAAAAAATTATTTCAACAAAAGCCAAATCAACTCTCTTCAATCCAAAATACAAAACACTCCAAAGAATATTCAAAACAAAATTCAAACTAAACACAACAGCAACCTTTCCTTTATCACTCTTCTTACTACCAACCCAAGCAAAATATAAAGATAAACCAATCAAGAAAAACAAAATATTCCACACAACAGGAAAAACCCAATTCGGAGGAGTTATCGACGGACGAATAGATTCATACCAATCTCCTGAAGTATTCCCCGAAGTAAACAAACTACCTACAAACGCAACTAAATAAACCACAACTAAACTTA
>JAHIVP010000040.1 GCA_018816335.1 Nanobdellota archaeon
TGGAAAAATTAGGCAAGAAAAAGCTAAGGCTCAGAAAAGTGTTAAGGCTGAGATAAAGTTGAGTTTGGAGAAGAGAGATTTTGATATGTTGAAAGATATGATGGATGATTTTAAGGCTGTTGTTAGTGCTGTTGAGATTAAAGAAGGGAAGTTTAAGGTTGAATTTTAATTCTATGTACTAACCCATAGCCCCCTTATTATTGGATTAAAATTAATTGGGATTTATTGTATGGGGTTTTTGCTTAATATATATTTTTTATGATATAAATTTTTATAAATCTTAATTTGATGTAATTTTTTAACTAAACAAATTTACAATCTTCTTTTTTATTTTCTTAATTGAATTTCTATTTATCACTCCGAGAATTGCTAGACCTATGAGGATGAATAGGATTCCTTGGAGGATTGGGAGGACTAAGCCTATTATTCCAATTATAATAAAGATAATTCCGATGATTGTTGTTATGATTTTTTTTATGTCTTTTTTTACTTCTTTTTCTATGGTTGGTTTTTTCATTTTTGGATAAATCAGAATTTAAATTCTACTCCTAGATCTTTTTCTTTTGTTTTTGATTTGAATAATAAGCCAACAAGACTTCCTAGTAAGATTGGGATTGCAAGTATTGGTTCTGGTCCGAAATAGATTAATGCTCCGATGAATCCAATTAATCCTCCTATTACTGATCCAATAAATCTTCCTTTGTTGTTTTTGTTGAGAAGAAGATATATCATTGGGAACGAGAGAGTTAGTGAAATTGCTCCTGTTACAATTGATACGTCAATGATATCAGAAAAAATTAATGCAATTATTGTTACAATTGCCATTAATATAAAGATAGATTTTCTGGTTGTACTTATTGGATTTTTTAATTCTCTTTTTGATAAAGCGTAGTGAGAGGATATTCCGTATACGTTTGTATCAGCTGAACTCATTATTCCTGCGAAGAATAGAACAATTGCTAAAGGAAGAATTGATGAGGGTAGGAAATTTTTCAGAGCTTCTGTGAATACTAGCCCAGAATCTAGACCTGAGACATTTTTTGCCATGAATAATCCTATTAATAGTAGGAAAAAAGCAACTATTAGTATTGGAATAACCGACATTCCTAATCCGTGTTTTAGTTTTCTTTTTGATTTTGCTGCATATGATAATTGATACATGTTTATGAATGAGAATAATGATAGAAGTCCAAATAATAAAAATCCTATTGCTGTGATTATATCTGTGTTTCCTGTTTGAACTGACAATAGTTCAGGAATACTTTCTGAGCCAATTATACTGAATGTAACTATAATTAATAATATTCCTATTATTATTGATTGAATTACATCAGTGATTATAACTGCTTTGAATCCTGCTAAATAAATGTAACTTAAAACAACAAGAGAAGTTAGTATGACTGCCCAGCTGTAAGAGAGTAATCCTATATCTGCAATTATTTTTCCTCCTCCAACTATTCCTATTAGTAACCAGCTAAATAGTATTAAACTTGAGACAATGTTAGTTAGTTTTAGAGTGAATCTGCTTTTGGTCTTGTGATAAACAAAATCTCCCATTGTATAGAATTTATTTTTTTTTGAATGTTCGTAGATTTTTGGAGAAGCCCAATAAGCAAATGTAAAGTAACCGAGAACAATCCCAATTAACATTGCAAAAACTCCAAAACCATACTCGTAAGCAAATCCAGTATAGGTTATGAAATACCCAACTCCTATTGCACCTGCAAATTTAGAAGCTAAAATTTGCCATCCTGGTCTGTTTCTCCCACTTATTAGGAAATCTTCTTTGGTTTGTTTTCTTGAGATTATAAAAGAAATTATTATTAATAGTAGAATATATGCTCCTAGATAGATGTAAATATTGTTCATATTCTTTGAGATATACCTAAATTTATAAACATGATGATATATCTAAAAATATGGCAATAGATGAAAAACAAAAAGCAAAATTAGAAGAAATGATTGAGAAACTTGAGAAGGTTAGAGGTAGGCATACTGAATTGATAACTGTTTATATTTCTGCAGGTTTTAATATTAATGTTGTTGCAAAGCAGTTGGAATCTGAGAAAAGCACTGCGAAGAATATTAAGTCTAAGGCTACTCAGAAAGCTGTTTTAGAA
>JAHIVP010000041.1 GCA_018816335.1 Nanobdellota archaeon
AATATGGAGTTTAACGAACTTTATTTCGTTTAACATACTAATTTGGGGTGTTATGCAAAGTTGTTTATATTTCATTTTTTTCTTCTTTTAATTTTAACACAACACCTTCCAATCTATAACCCTCACTATAATAACTATCAATTTCCCACTTCTTAAAATCATTTTCATTCAAAAACTTATTAAGTTCTCTCCAAGATTTTATTTCTATTTCATTCATTTTTCTCCAGAATAATTTTAATTATATCCTCTTTGGTGTTTTCTGCAACTTGAAAAATAAACTGATTAAATCTTCCTCTTGTAAAATCACATCCTTCTTGATTATCCCAAAGAAAAATATCTTTAGGATACTGATTTTCAAGATTCTTTATTTCTTCAATTATTTTATTTTTATCCATCTTAACGACTTCATCAGAAGTCATTTTCACAATTTTTTTAGGAGTTCCATAAATTAGTCCAAAATTCAACTTATATCTTTTTGGTTTTGGTCTTTTAGCTTTTGGTTTTGTTTGTTTTTTCATTTTGTTAATTTATCTAATCTTTTTACATTTTGTAATAATGATTTTCTTTTTTTAGTTTCTATTGAATAATCCACTCCTTTTAATGATAATTCTTCAATCCTTCCTTCTAATTTATTTATCCTATTCCAATAATTTTCTATTTGTTGTTCTTTCTTTTTCATCTTCTGTTCCTTCTTCAATTTTATTTAAAACATTAATTATTTCGTTAACCTTATCTGAAATAATCTTCCAGTTTATTTTATCTCTGCCTATTAATTCTTCTATCATATTAATTTATCTCCTGCTTCTCTTCTTTTCTGATAATTTATGTTTCTTCAAGTGTCTTTCAAACATTTCTTCAAAAGATGTTAAACTATAATTCCCAGACTTTATTATCTTTTTACATATTGGACATTCTCTTTGAAATTTATTGTTTTTCATTTTGTAAGTTTATCTCCTGCTTCTTCTTTAAATATTTCTTCAATTTTCTACATCTCTGGCAAGGATTATGATAAAATCCACAATCACATTCTATAATATTAACTTTTTGTTCTTCAACATCCTTACCACAATCTTCACAAAAGTCTATGGTTTCTTTTTCTTTTAACTCTTTCATATTAATTTATCTCCTGACTTAGTTCCTACCTTATGAGTCGGTTTTGATATTTCATCCATAATAAAAAAGAAGAACCCTATTCCAAAAGGAATCAAAAATAATAAATCACCCTGATTCATATATCCTATTCCCATTCCAAAAAATAAAGCTGATAGTATTTTCATTTGTTCTCTCCTTTGTTATTAGCAGTAGGTTTTTTATAACAATCACGACATAAACTATGTAATCTTTTTCCATCTCCAGATTGATAAATTATAAATCTTCTTGTACCACACCTACAACATTTATATTCTAAGCCATTACATTTTCCTAAACAAAACTTAGGTATATCTATTTTAATGGGATTCATTTGTTCGCTCCTTTGTTATTAAGTGAGTAATCTCTCCACTCTTGATTTATTGTGCTAAAATTAGCAAATGTTGTCATTTTGTAAGTTTATCTATCCATTTAATTATCATAGTTCCTTCTTCGTTTCTTTCTCCCCATACTTCAAATAAACAAGCTCCATCAATTTCTAATTCTACTTTTTCATCTGTTTCTAAATTTATTTTCATCTTCATTCCACACTCCTACAAAGTTCTTCTATTGGATAACTAATAATACTTTCATTATAAATCAAAAATATATTTCCAGTGGTTGTCTGTTCACTAATTACCATTATTTGTCCATCTGATAATCCATTATTATAAGCTTCTTCTATCACTTCACTTTTCCAATTTTCAAAAAAATCTATAGAAAAGTAAATACTAAACATTATAACTAATAATACTAAAAATATTATGATTTTGGTTTGAGTTATTTTCATTTTACTTTATTATCTATATACTCCTTTAGAACAGCAACAATCTCATCTTGTCTTTTAACTAGCTGATTTATTTGTTCTTGTATAGATTGTATGTTTTCATCTCCAAAACTCTTCATTTGAGTTATTTCTTGTTTTATTATTTCTAAGTCATTATTTTGGGGTATTTCTACTGACTTTGTCTCTGTAGATGTTCCAATTCGTGCTTTAAGCCATTCTGAGCTACTTTCTTTATTTAAAGCATAAAATGTATTATCACAGAAAAATATGTCTCCTGAATACATTTTATAAAAGTCTTCTATAGAAACTTCTGTTATTTCTTCTTCTTTTATGCTTATTTTATCCACTTCTTTAGCTTTTTTTAATAGTTTATTTATCATCTTTATGTTCACTTTTGATTACCCTCCTTATTCCGTAAAAAAGACACTTCTCATTAAAACAAATCCAGTAATTATTTGATAACAATGATTCCACAAATTCCATTTCTTTTTTGCATTTAGGACACTTCATCAACTAATCCTCCGATTTGTAAGTTTATTCTTTGCCTATAAGCTTCTCTGATATTTGTGTGAGGAATTTTATCAATTATCATTCCGACTGCACACTGATAATATCTTTTTTCTAGTTCTGTTAGTGGTAAATCCCTAAACATTCTTACTATACTATCCACTTCATTTATTGGAAGTATGCTCATTCTTCTTCCCTTCCTTTAATAATAGCTGATTCTCTTATATAAAAAGCACACTCTTGTTTTCTACCATCACATCTTTCTCTACAAGGAGTATATGCTCTCTCATTTTCAATTCCTATGTTTCTAGCTACACTATACCATCTACACATTTCTTTCATTTTGATTCCTCCCTTTCAATTATCTGTTTTGTTTTATCCATTTCCTCATCTTCTCTTCTAAATTTATCTTGTAAATCTGCTAACACACAATATTTTTCTCTTCTAACACAATCTATTGTGTATGCAAAATCACATCTATTTTGATATTGACACCTCATCTTCTTTTTCAATTATTTTCATATGAACTTCAAAAGGTGTTTTCCCTCTTGCTATGTATTTTTTCTTTGTTTTTTCATCTATACATCTTAGGTAATATCCACTTTTTGTTTTTGTGTATTTTTCTACTTCCATTTTAACATCCTGTAAGTTCTTTTAATTCTCTCCATGTTTGTTTCCCTTCGTATAATTTATCATCAACCCACCATGAAGGAACTATTGATATTCCTTTACATCTACTTGGCTCATTATTACAATCAATTATATTAAATAATTCTAGGTGTTCTTTTAGAATAGATTTTTGGTATATACAATGACTACAAGTTGTACTTACATAGAGTAATGATTTATCTGCAATACATTGGGCTGTTTCATCTGTAATATCTAATTTATCTTGCATATCTAATATTCCAAAAACTAATATAATCAAGAACACAAATATAGCTACACTTCCCCAGATTAGTAATCTATCCCAAATTGTCCATTCTCTTACTTCTTGGTTCATTTTCTTCTCCTATTTTTACTCTCCTTCCAACATTTATCACATAATTTTGTTGTTTTTGTAGCAGGAATAAATTTTCTTCCACACTTACATACTCTTCTTAGTTTTTGGTATTTCATCCTTTCATATCCTGAGTTATTGATAACTCTAACTGATTTATGTCTTGTTCTTTACAATCTGTGATTAAACTTACTACAAACTGAGTTCCATAATTTGTCATTGTTCCATCTTTCATTTGCTTGTCATAGTTTACTCTTATTCCATTTCTTATCACATCTCTTGGTTTTATCCAGAATGACTTTGTTTCTTTAAACAATCCTTTTATTGTAAATATTACTTTTTTACATCCCAAGTCTACTAATGTTTCTATAATGTTTACATCAATTGCTACTGGTTTTTCTTTGTAAGTTCCTTCAAATACTGACTTTTTCAAAAACATTTCTCCTTTTATTACATCCCTTTCTGTATGGTATATTTCATCTTCATCATTATATATTCCTACATTTTGTCCTCTGTTGTTGTAAAAGTTTCTATTCATATTCAAACCACCCCTTTATTTTATTCAAAATCTTCTCAGGGTTATTTAATTCATGTTCCCAAATGATTAATGTTTTATAACCATATTTAGTATAAGTTTTTACTCTTTCTTTATCTCTTTTTTTCATATTTGATAAATTGTACCAATAGTCACCAAAAACTTCTATAATATGTTTTGGATTTTTAGATAAAAAATCTGGATTAAAGGAATGATTTGCTCCTCTGAACCATATTTTTCCATCTCCAACATAATTAAAAGGGAGACTATATTTTTTTACTATCCTAATTAATTTCTGCTCTGGTTTATTTGGTTTTATCGTCAATGCCTTTCTTTGGGATATTAAAGTGTTTTTCCTATAATCCTCATCCTCCCACCTCTCTGAGGATAATTTTTTTATTAGTTTTTTTATTTTTTCCTTATGAGTTTTACCAAAAAAAGAGTTATTCTCACCAAAAAGATTCTTATGATATGCACTATTACTTATTTTAGTCTTAATTTCTTTTGCTCTTTTCTTTCCAAATGTACTCTCAAGAGTTGCTCCTTTTTTTATTGGTTGACTCATCTTTCCTTCTTTGAATAATTTTTTTATTGTTATAGATTGTTTTTTAGACAATTCCTTTTTCTTTTCTGGAGATAAATTTCTAACTCTCCCTTTATTTGCTTTAGCTAATCTTTCATAAACTCCATTTTTGGTTTTTGTTACAACTACTTTTTTTACTATTTCTTTATTAAACATAGGATTATTTTTTTTCATATTAATACTAAAATTCTCTAATCTCATATCTTCATTTTTTGTTAGTCCTTTATTCCAATTAATATTCCCTTTTTTAAATACCATCTAATATTCCTCCCATCTTTCTAATGTTATATCTACTAATATCTTTTTTCCATCTATTCTCAGACGAGACCAACAATGTGTAGTATCACAGACCATCTTAGATTTTATATTTAATTCTTTTAGCAAAGCCATATATAGAGTTATTAATTCATCACAATCTCCGTATCCAGATTCCCATATTTCTAAAGGATTCATTCTCTCTTCACCAGCAATGCTTGAAAATGGTTTAAGGTGTTCATATATTTTCTTTGCTTTACATTCATCATCAGTACATCCTTTAGTTAGATTAAATGCAACCTTACTTAATTCTTCACTTGATTGAAAATTATTCATGAAATTTCCTATAGATGAACGAAAACCTCCCATAGTTAATATTAAATTATAATTTCCTAAATTGTCTGCTATTATAAAATTGTATAATGCTAAAAATCCTACTAATGTACATATACCTATTATGGAATATATTAATATTCTTGATACTGACTTAATTCTTGTTTTCCAGTTTATATTTTTGTATTCTATATTTCCACATTCTTTACATATTTGTTTAACTCTTTTTTTCATCTTCTATACCTCCTTCCACCTCTTTCATTAATTCTAAAAGTTTTTGTTTTAAATCTATTAATAAATTCTGAGCTATCTCTTGATTTAAAATTACACTATCGTCTTCAAAAAATTCTATTAAAATTCTATCTTTCCAAGTTCCTACCTTTATAGCTATTACTTCTTCATTCATCTTCCTTTACCTCTTTTGTTTCAGGCATGATTATTTTGTTTTCTATGTAGGTTTTATTTTTAACTGAAACTCCACTCCAAATAAGTGTTAGAGCTAAGAAAACAGTTATAGCCATGAAAACAGCCCAGAACAGTTGTGCAGTTATTAGTCCTCCTAACATAGGGAACTCAGGTTTTATTGGGATTGTATAACCAAATGCCTCATCTAAGAATACCCAGAACTCCCATCCTAGCATTAATGTTAATAATAAAGCTCTCCACTTCATTTTATTACCTCAATACCTAGTTCATCAAACATATATTCTGATTCCTTGTTTCTGATAATCTCTGCAATTCTTTCTTTTGCTCTATCGTTTCCAGCTTGTAAGTCATCTAAAAACATTTGTAGTTCTTGGTTTTTACTTTTCATTTTCTTTCTCCTTTTTATCTCTTTTATGTTTAAGTTTATGTTGCTCATAATTATATTCAAATTGTGATTTAGATAATGAACTAATCTCTTTTTCACAAATTTCACATTTTTTGCTGTATATTTTATTTTTCATTTTCCTTCTCCTTAATATTTTTATATCCAAAACCTCTAGTATATCCAAACTCATTTAATTCATCACTAAAATCAAACCTTATGTCTCCGTTGTCATGTAATTCCCAAATGTTTTTTATGATATTATTAATAATAAATTCTCTATCATCTTCAGTTACATCTTCAGGATATAGTCCTGTATCAATAGTGAACTCAATATTTCCAATTCCTACAGATGAATCTCCTTCACTGTATCCTTCAATTTTTAGTGTGTTATTTATTTGTTCTTTCATTTTTGATTATGATAGGACAGGGGTTTGAACAACCCCTGCTCACCGAAGTGAGTATGAATATTAATACCCCTTAATTTCTACTCCTATTTTAACTAATTCGTTGAGTTGTTCGTCTTCCATTTCATTTAAGACATCTTCTCTAAATAACCCTATCCTATTCAGATAGTCAAGTTTTGTCTGTCTGTCTGTCTGTTCTATCAATTCTGTTGTTGTGTTTTCTGTTTTCATTTTGAGTCCTCCTTATTAGGTTCTTTTAATTTCCTAAAAACTTCTTGTAGTCTTGTAGGTTGTTGGTTAGGGGCATCAAACCCATATTCTTTCTGTGTTAGGTTTAAGCTGTGTATTATCTCTAATATATCACTTTGGCTTAATTCAATACTAACTTCTTTACTAATAAAAAAGTCTGTATCTTTTTTGTTTTGTTTTGTTTCTTGTTTTGTCATTTTGTTTTTCCCCTTAACATTTTTTTACAAGCATTTAAGGTTGCTTATTTAGTTACTTATAGTAGGGTAGGGTAGTATATAAACCTTTTGTTTTAGAGTTTTCACTAAGAAGTAATAAAAAAAGAAGTAATTTAACTAAACATTCCTCTGCCTTTTGAGGTCATAGCACCAATAGAGATTGCCCCAGTAATTATTCCAAATACAACAAATATTCCTGATATTATAGATATTACTAGAGCATTTTGAGTAAACCATCCATTAAAAAGTATTCCTATAGATTTTATGAATATTGCTAATGCTATGAACATTAATACTGTTATTGATACTGTGATTCCTATAATTTTAAGTTTTTTATCTGCCATTATTTTACACCTCCTTGCCCTCTTAAAACCCTGATTAAATTTAATATCCCAATCTTACCAAGAGCTAAAGTAACTACTAAAACTAGGATACTTCCTATTAATATTTGGTTTCTTAGGTAAGAAAAATCTCTTACAAAAAAGTCCCATAAATTTGAGGATATTGCGAAGATTGTTATTGCTATAATTATTGTTTCTGCTGTTTTAGAACCTATACTAACTAAGACAATTAAAGTAACTAGAATTATGCTAACTATTCCATTGAATCCATAATCAAATTGAGTGAAATATCTAGGCAAAACAGTGTTTAACAATAGAACTAAGAAAAGAATTAGCATTGTGGTTACTTTCCATTTAGAAGATATAGGCACTCCTTCAATATAATAATTCTTCTTTGCCATAAGACTTATAACTTATTAAACTTTATATATGTTTCGTTTTGAATTTATGTTCAGAATTTAGCGAAGTTTTAATTTCGTTAAATTCATGTTATCTTTGATAACATTGATATTAAAAGAAGTTGCGAAGCAATTTGGGTGAACAAAGTGAACCTTTTAATATCTGTTAAATGAGTGGTTTAAGGTGGTGGGGTGTGGAGTTGGTTGTAAAATGTAGAAAGACATATAAAGTTCAGAAACAT
>JAHIVP010000042.1 GCA_018816335.1 Nanobdellota archaeon
ATCAATATAACAATTAAGCTTAGAAGCCCATATTTTTTATTTCTCCAATATTAATAGAATTTAGGGATCAAAATGTGAGAGCGACGTCGGGAGCGGATTTTGAAGGGGTTGGAAGGTTTTCTAACTTTAGGTCTAGCTACTGACATATGTCATTTGCTTATACACGTTATGAAAATATAACATTAGATTGTATTTCAATTATCTGCCAAAAATCATTCGAACCTTTTTTCAATTAATAATTTTCCACATTTTATCAATAGAATAAATCTATCATCTTAGGGAATTAATAAAGACAATTTTCCCTCAATATTTAATTAATTTGTAAGAGAAAATTGAAATGGGGTGGACTCTTCCTTCTTACAAACTCAAAATCTTAACATTCTTCTCAGAAATATTCCCAAACTTCTTAGCACCAATATAAGCTACACCAGATTCTTCAGCAACATCAATTAATTTTTGTGTAACCATCTTAGTTGTGACAACAACATAAACATCATTCAAATATTTTGGAATCCCAGCCAACTCTTTTATAGTCCCCAATTTCTCATCTAAAAGTAAAGTTTTATTTTCACTCATTTTACTAATTACTTCTTTCAACCTTTCCTTATCAACATCTTCTAATTCTTTTGTTGATCTTTCTTTCTTTGGTCTTTCACTCTCTCTTCTTTCATAATTTCTATCAGAACTTCTTCCCTCTCTTTCAAAAAATTCTGCAGCAACAACTTTTTTTCTCAAAGCTCCTAAAATTTCCTTACTTGTCAACTCTTCAACTTCTTTGCCCTCTGGAGCAACTGCAACATAATTTAAATTAGCATTATCATTAACATTCTTTGCAATTAATTTTCCTCCTCTATCTCCATCAATAAATAAAGTTACTTCTTTATTCATACTTAATTCTTTAATTGTAGATGGAAGTTTTGAACCATCCATTCCTATAACATTATCAATTCCATTCTTCAACATATTAATAACATCTGCTCTACCTTCAACAATTATAATTTCATTTCCTGAAATATCTCCAGCAGGAAGTCTTTCTGTTCCATACTCTTGAATTTTTGAAGTCTTATAATTTTCTTTTAAATTTGTAGCCATTTCAGAACTTGCAAGACTATCTCCTTGAACATTTCCTAACAACTCTTTAGCTCTTTGCATAATATAATCTCTTTTATTACTTCTAACATCTTCAATTTTCTCAATTCTAATTTTAGCATCTGTTGGACCAATTCTTTCAATAGTCTCAATAGCTGCTCCTATAATTGTAGTTTCAGCTTTATCTAATGCAGAAGGAATTTCAATATCTCCTGTTGTTTCTCCATCTTTAGTTTCTAGTTCAACTTCAATTCTACCTATCTTACCTTCCTTTTGTAACTCTCTCATCTCAAGATCAGCTCCTAACAAACCCTCTGTTTGTCCAAATAGAGCTCCGATTACATCAGGCTTTTCAAGAGGCCCTTCAGCCTCAAATTTAGCATAAATTCTATATTTTATTGATACTGGACTTATTTTTGCCATGTTTAAACTCCTTGGAGTTTAAATGCTTGAAATTTTCTTTGAAAATTTCAATGTGTTCAACTCGTTCAATTAATTCTGCGCGTAGGCGCAGTCTTAAGAGTTGAACCGCATTTCTCCATATTTATTTTTAAGAAAGATATTCTGTAATATACTCTTTATATAATCACCATAAGCCCATAAACGAGCATGAAAATGTGACGTGATAAATTTGTGATTTGTGATATTGATAATCTTACTATCTCTCTATTAATAATAATTAAAATTTAGAGTTTATAAACTTTACTAAATTCGTTTAATTTTATCCCACAAATCATCGAAATATTTATAAATGATTTATTCTCTAGAAAAACAGGTGAAAAAACATGAATGAATTTGAAAAAGAGGGAATGCCAAATAATCTTGACGACGACCTTGATGAATCACTTCTACCAGAAGATAATGATATCGAGCTTGAAGACGAAGATTTGATTTAATTTTACCTTTATCTTATTTTATTTTTCTTTTATTTTTAATTAAAAAATATTTTTATCAATTAATATCAAAATTTTTCATTTATCTAAACTCCTTTTTCAAACAAGATAAATTTCATTAACTTTTAGAATTAATAATATTTCATACTTTTACATTTCTTTTAATATTATTCTCCTTAACTATAAATCTCACAACCACCTTTAAAAATTTCTTTATTAATAAATTCTAAAACAAAATAACTGAGCTCCGAGGTTATTGAGTTGTGGAGGAGGAGAAAACATCTTAATCTTTTTCAAACTGAGCCTTAAGCAAATTATAATCCTGAATCTTTCCTGTATCTCTATACAGCGTCAACAAAATCTCTTTAATCATAATTTCATCCTCAGCTTCAGAAACATAACCCAACATTTTTTCATAAGCATCAACAGCTTTATTTTTATTTCCTTTATCCATCATCTGTCTAGCTTTAGCATTAAACATTTCTTTTATCATAACTTTAGTAGCTCCACTATCTCCACCTAAATTTACAATTCTCCTAAACACATCACTAACACCTTCATAATCTTCACTCTTAATTAAAAACTCAATCTCAGCTTTCAAAATCTCAGCCTTGTCATTTAGATTCATTGCTTTCTCAGCAGCCTTATGAATATTTCTAGAAGCTTCTTTATTCATCCCAATATCCCCATAAACCTGAGCCAATTTCAAATAAACAAACCTCTTCACATCAATCGTAGCATCACTTTTCAAAATCCCATCTAAAAAAGACACCTTAGAAAAACTAGGCATCTTCCTTAACTCAGATTCTATTTCATCTCTTTTATCTATAAACTTCATGTATAATTTAGTATTAAGAAATATATAAGGATTGTTGTAGTAAACAACAAATATCATAACCTCTTGTTTCCAACAGAATTTTCCAAGATAAATCAATTAATAAGCCCTTAAACCTTTTCAGTTAATAAATTTTGGTTTACTCTTGCAATAGATTATTATGCAGCTTCTTCAGTAACTTGTTTAACTAATCCAAATCTTTCCAAAAATCTATTTGGGTGAGAAGCCTTTTCTATAATATCTACAGCTCTTCCATTTTTAAGATGTCCAGCAATTGTTATTTTTTGAGAACCTCTGCTTTCTATAACTTCTGGTCTTTCAAACAAAGGCATTGCAGATTCTTCCCCAACAAGCCAATAGCTTCTTGTTTGAGTTCCATTACATAGAAAGCTAACATCTACAACATCATTCGGATGAGCAAGCAAATGCCTCAAACCTGTC
>JAHIVP010000043.1 GCA_018816335.1 Nanobdellota archaeon
AGCTAACTCACAACCTATCTTGAAATTTTCTCCAATCATTAACTTTTATTAAACCCCAATCTAATCACCCTCAAATAAAAACCAACCTACTCACAACCTATCATTAAACTTTCTCCAATTAATAAATTTCCCAGCGAAGAATCTTGACAAAGACAGATTCGAAGCTATCCCATTATCATAATCCCACACATAAATTTTTATATCTCAATGATTATCAGTTAATATGAATTACACAAAAACCCCTATAACAAATGACCATGCTAAAATAAGAGCAATAGGAGAAGATAACAATGAACAAGTCAGAACACTCTACAAACAAGAAGCAAAACACAGAAGAACTATGAGGCTGATTAAGGGAGGGATAATTGGGTTGTTGATCTTCATTATCTTGGTGGTGGTGGGGGTGTGGTTGCTATAGAGATAATTATTGTGGTGGCGAGCGATTTCACGAGAAAGGGTGGATATAGGAGGTGAACCAACGAGTGAGGTCGGGAGTTGGGGGTGTGGGTTTTCTTTTTATTTTGATTAGTAGTAATAATCCTATGAAAAAGTATAAATATGATTGTTAGGTAATGAATATATGGGATTTTTTAAAAAAGCTATTGGTGCTGGTGTTGGTTATTTAGGAGCAAAATCTTTAATAAAAGAAGCAAAAAAGACTCAAGAAGAAAAAGATAGAAAAGCTTATTCTACTCGCTTAATTAATTATAGTTTTACTATACCAGCAAATATTAACAAAGAAGAATTGATTAATATAATTAAAGAGATTGAGGGTTGCTCAAGTGGAGAAATTGAAGATGAAGAAGAAAATGAAACAATCTCTTTTGTAAAGGGTTCCGCTCTTTTAGGAAATAAAACAATAACAAAAATAGATATCAAAAACTTAGGTAAGGGTTTTCATATAAACATAAATTCTTCAAGACATATTTTATTTAATAAATTTACATTTGCAGAAGAAAAAGAGATTAAGGAAAATTATGTGAAATTAGAAGAAAATATAAAAAATCTTATAGGGTGATTTTCTTACTGAATCCTAATAACAATTAATAGAAAACATATATATAATTCAAAAATATAAGATAATATGAAAAAGGGAGTAATTATTTTAGGTTTGGTTATAACTTTAATCTTTCTTAGTAATAATGTTTTTGCCCTTCAAAAATATCCTACAAATAAGATAGACATCTCCCTTAATTCCTATTTGGAGAATTATAATAAAGAAAAGGATATACCCTCTGATTCAAAAAATATTTTCTCTGTAAATAATATTAAAAATCAGGTTATAGAAAAAATCCCCATAATAATTAAACTATCAGACAATGCAAGTATGACTGAAGTTTATAACTCCCTACAACAACAAGGAGTCGAGATAAAATATTCATTACAATTAATTAACTCTATTGCTGCAGATGTTTCTTTCAACACAATTGAAATTTTAGCTAATGATGAGTATATTAAAAAAATATATTTAGATAGAAAGATTCAGATCCTCCCTCAGGACATAATATTTGAGAGAAAAAATTATGAATTAAACAGGAAGATAAAAAATGAAGAGGATCGTCCAATAACCCCCATGCTTTATGAAAGTACCAAATTAATTGATGCACCGTTTATGTGGGATTTAGGTTTTAATGGGTCAGGGGTAAAGATTGCAATTCTTGATACAGGTATTGATGATACACATCCAGATTTGGAAGGGAAAGTCGTTGCTAAGAGAGATTTTACTCTTTTTGATAATGAATTAAAAACAGAAGATGGAAATGGTCATGGAACTCATGTAGCAGGTATTGCTGCTGGGACGGGAGCTGGATCAGTCAAAGATATTGATACTTCATCTACTGACACATCTGGATTATCTAACCTACCTTTTTCACCAAATACATACCATGTAGGAGCTGGAATATTTCAGTTTGATTGGGAAGAAGAAACTGTAGTTGATGTATTTTTGGGGCAAGTAGATGAGAACTCAGGATTCACTTATGACTTTGTTATGGGAGATAACATTAGCTCATTCACAGTTACAATTTCCTGGCTAGACAGCTCTGACGATATTGATATGAGATTACGTAATCCAGCAGGAGATATTTATGCTTGGTCTATTGGTGTAACTAATTATGAATCTATCCACGTTGAAAATCCAGAACAAGGAACTTGGAGTTTGGAGGTATATCCTTACTCCGTTACTGGAACAG
>JAHIVP010000007.1 GCA_018816335.1 Nanobdellota archaeon
TAAGTCTGACGAGACAGATAGGTGGAAGAGAAATCACTCTAGAGCCTTGACCTTTAGACAGCGATACTCTGTCCACCTATCTTTTTAAAAATATTATAATCTATCAAAGATGGATTACTATTTAAATACTTCGTTTTTGAACTAAAATTCAAAATAGTGAATTCTTTTTTACAACCAATTTCATTTAACAAGGCATACAACCAAATTTATTTGGTTAAAGATGTCATTGATGGATGTTTACATAATTTTAAATAATTTTTTTCTATTCAGGTATATGAAACATGGCTTGCTGGATAAATTTGAAAAAGAACTAAAATTGAGAAATTACTCTAGAAAAACTATAAAGGGTTATGTTAATTCTGTTGGTCATTTTTTAGATTATTCAAAAGATAAAGGGATAAATGAAATAACTTTTAGGGAGTATATAATTAATAAATTAGAAACCCAAAATCCTTCTTCTGTTGCTAGAATGTCCTTTGCAGTCAAATTCTTTTTTGAAAATATTCTTAATATTAATATTAATCTCCAAACAATAAAAAGAAACAAAACTATCCCAAACATACTGACAGCAGAAGAAGTAAAAAAATTAATAGATTTTACAGTTAATATAAAACATAAATTAATTATTAAACTTCTTTATGGATGTGGGTTGAGAGTTTCAGAATTAGTTAATTTAAAAAAAGAAGACATTAATTTTGAAGAGGGATTGATACATATTAAATTAGCAAAGGGAAGGAAAGATAGATTTGTCAAGATTCCGGATTCTGTTGTTGAAGAGTTGGGAAATTATTGTAAATTGGTGGATCCAGGGATATTATTTGTTTCTGCCCGAGGAGGAAAATTAACAACAGCAACAATTCAGGCAATCTTGAAAAAAGCAGGGAAAAAAGCTGGAATTAAAAAACGAGTTTATCCTCATTTATTAAGACATAGTTTTGCGACTCATCTTCTTGATTCTGGAATTGATTTGAGGATTATACAAAAATTGTTAGGACATTCTGATATTAAAACAACTCAGGTTTACCTTCAGGTTTCAAACCAGTCAATCAAAAATATTAAAAGCCCTCTTGATTCTATATAGATTATGTTACAAACAATACTCTACATAGGAATTTTAATCTTAGCTGTTCCAATAGGATTTTTGTTGAAAAAGTTGACAAATGATGAACAGAAAAAAGGAAAGAAATGGTTTGCTGTTTTGCTAGGGGTTTTAGTTTTAGCTCTAGTTGTTAATTTGTTTTTTGATTATGCTTTGAGAAGTGTTGTGAGATTGAGTCTGGCTTTTATGATTATTGTTGTTTTGATAAATTATTATCCGTTTGGTAGATAGTTTATTCACCATTTTCTATTCTTTGATGTAACTCTTCTATTTGTTGTTGATAAGTTTTATTCATCATAGACATATAAAAAAATTCTGTTGCCTTAGACATTTTCATTCTAAACCCTTTTGGGGGTTTTGAGGGATCTAATACTTCTCCTTCACAATCCACCCACATATGATATGTGCCATTAAATGAGCTTAAAGAAAGAATTCCTACATCTATTTTTGAAGGAATCCCTTTTTGTTTTAATAAATATTGTAGGTATGCTGCTTTATCTGAACAATTTCCTTTTCTTAATTTTGCTGTTTGTTTTGGGGTTTGAAAATAATTATCTGCTCTATGATCATGAGGTATTTTCGCTGTTTGCTCTAAACAGTCTTGAACAATATCAATTTTTTTAGAATGGGTAGAACAACCAACTAAAGAAATAGTTATTAATAATGAAGCTGCTAATCTTCCTAACATTAATTTTATTATAATTCTTAGTTTATATTAATTATTGTGATTAGTTTTTTCTAAGATCTAAATCTGCTAATCTACTAAGATTGTAATCAAAATGTATGTGGGTCCCATCACTTGCTGCTCTTGATAAAGTGTCAGATAGAACTGTTCTAATTCTTCTTTCTCCTTGGTCTGTAAAATCTGAATCTATTTTTCTACAAGGAATTTTTGATACTTCATAATCTAAATTATATTGTTTCATTTTAAGCTGAATCTCTCCTATCTTGTCTGATTTTTCTTGCTTTAATTTCAGCATCTAATAGTAAATCCATAAGTTCATCAGCTCTTGAATCTGATAGAGTCTGATTGTCTTGAGAATATAAAACTCCTTTTTGAATTCTTTTGCAGATTAATTCATTTCTAGACTCTCTGGCAAGAGAATAAGCTTTTGCTAAATCTTGGGGAAATAATTCTGTTACTTGGTCAAGATCAATAATCCTTAAATATCTTAGTCCATCTTCTGGATAGTGTTCCATTAATGTTTGAAAATATAAAGCTCTTTCATCCATTTTATGCTGCCTCTCTTACATGATATCCTTTAGCTATATGATTTCCCCACCTTCTTGATGGTTTTCTTTTTCTTCCTACATTTTCCGCTGTATCTACATGAACAAATGTATCATAAACTCCAATTCCTCCTCGAATTCCTAATTTTGCTAACTCTTGTGCAAAAATATCTGCAAGTTCTCTTATAGGTAATTTTGATTTACAATCAGCTGCTCTTCCTGAAGTATGTTGTGATAATTTTGAAGCTTTAACCCCATGACTTCTTAAATAATTATTATACCAATTACTTCTATAACCAGATACTACATCAATTGGACCAACTAAATCTCTTGTATTTTGAAGTAAAGTAACTAAATTTGGATCTAATCTAATAAAATCATCATGTAGTGAACCATCTTTATTATTTGCTAAAGTTGATCTTTTATTGAATTCATGAACTTGAAAATTTTTTGCAATATAAATCTCTCTGTGTTTTCTTACATCATAAAGAGGAACTCTCCCAAAATTAACTCTGTCTGTATAATCTTTAGATTTTACTGCATCTTCTGGAGCTATGGGAAGATCATTTACTGAAATTATTCTTTTAGGTTGTGTTGTCTGAGCTTGAGCTTCATCTGTATCTAATACAGCACTTGCTAGATAAAGTCCACTTGCTGTTTTTGTAAGATCCCACATTTGAGACAGGAATCCTCTTCTTGACATTTCTTCTTCTGACATTTTTATTGCACCTTATTTATTTGTAATCTGGTTGAGTTTGCGGACTATTATAATGAGGTTGACTTTCTGGAGCTACTACTGCTGGTCTTTTAGAAAAAGCTCTATTAACTTTTTCCATTGTCTCTTGAAATCTACTAGTAACCCCAATAACTATGATTGCTGAAGCAACTAAAGCTAAACCTGCATAAACACATCCATTCAATAGTGTAGGTTCACAACCAGGTCTTGAATTTAAATCTTCTGGTGTTTCTCTTGGAACATTTTGAGTATCTCTCATTTTATAATATTATTAATTTAGTGTATTGTTACTACCAAAAAGTGGTTTAAAAAGCTTTCGATGCTAGACAAACTAACAGTTTTTCTAGCGAACTTTTCCCTTGAATTTAAATCCTATAACTAGGATTATATCATTTCGGCAAGTTTATAAAATTTGGAAAATTAAGATAAATATGGATTTCAATGAGTTTATGGAGCATTATGGATGGATTATATTTGTAGTTGTGATAGTCTTTGTTGTTTTGTTGTATTATGTTCCTGAAACAGAGGGTGTTGATTTTGATTGTTATATGGAATGGCCATTTGTTTGTGAGTCTTTTTTTGTTAATTCTAATTCTGTTGTTTTAGAAATAAAGAATATTGATAATAGAAGTTATGGTGTTAAGGGGATGATTGTTTCAAAGTGTGGAAGTGTTAGTGAGATAAAAGATTTTGGTGTTGATGAATCTAGAACGATTTTCTTTGAATGTAAGGCTGGATTGAAAGGGTTGGTTTTAGATACAACTTTTTCATTGATTTATTTTTCTGAGAATGATGTGATTAGTTCTAATGGTGTTTTGATTTCTAATATAAGTAGAGCTATATAATATAGATAAATTTAAAAAGTTGTTTGGAGTTAATTTAATATGATAAATGAAACTAAGATAACCATTTGAAGGTTTGATTAGTTTTAAATATTAAATTCTTTTAACTATATCATGAAGATACTAACATTACATTGTGATTATATTAAGTTCAAGGCGTTGAAGAAGGCTTTGAAGTCAGTCGAAGATGTGGAAAGTAAGGAAGTTGTTGTGAAAGGAAATCCGCTTGTTGTTTTGACTGCTGTTGAAAAAGGGGATAATGAAAAAGATTCTGTTGATGATTTGATTAAAGAAATTGTTGATATTGCTGAAAGAGTAAAGACTGATAATATTGTTCTTTATCCTTATGCTCATTTGAGTTCTAATCTAGGAAGTCCTGATTTAGCTATTGAAATTTTGAAGAAAGCTGAGGAAGAATTGAAAAATAAAAATTTTAAAGTTAGTGTTGCTCCGTTTGGTTATTATAAAGAATTTGAGTTGAAGGTTAAGGGACATCCTCTTTCTGAGTTAAGTAGGGAGATTGTTTCTGGGGTTGAAGGTGAGGATGAGGAGAGTTATAACGTAAAGAATTTATTGAGGAGTATTTCAAAAACAACTTTAGATAGGGAGAAATTAAAAGATAATGATCATAGGATTATTGGAAGGAATTTGGATTTGTTTAGTTTTAATGAGACTGCTCCTGGAATGGTTTTTTTTCATAATAATGGTTTGATAATTTGGAATGAAATTATAAAATATTGGAAAGAAGTTCATGAAAAAGCAGGATATCATGAGATAAGGACGCCGCAGATTTTAGATGAAAAATTGTGGAAGATTTCAGGACATTGGGAAAAATATAAGGAGAATATTTTTTTGACTGAATATGAGAAGAGAATGTTTGCTGTTAAACCAATGAATTGTCCTGGAGGAATGTTGGTTTATAAAAATTCTTCTAAATCTTATAAAGATTTTCCATTAAGGGTTGCTGAATTAGGGATTGTTCATAGACAGGAGCTTTCAGGAGTTTTATCTGGTTTGTTTAGAGTTATTCAGTTTACTCAAGATGATGCTCATATTTATTGTACAGAAGAACAGATTGAAGAAGAAGTTGTAGGAATAATGAAACTAGTTGATGAGATTTACAAAAAGTTTGGAATGAAATTTAGAGTTGAATTATCTACAAGACCTGAAAAAAGAATTGGGAGTGATGATATTTGGGATAAGACTGAAAAGATTTTAGAAAGGGTTTTGAAAAAACAAAAAGTTAATTTTAAGATTAATAAAGGAGATGGGGCATTTTACGGGCCTAAGATTGATTTTCATTTGAAAGATTCTTTAGGAAGAGAATGGCAAACAGCGACGATTCAATTAGATATGTCAATGCCTGAAAGATTTGAGTTAGAATATACTGATAAAGATAATAAGAAAAAAAGACCTTTGATGTTGCATCGAACTGTTTTGGGAGGTATTGAAAGATTTTATGGGATTTTAGTTGAGCATTTGAATGGGGCTTTTCCTACATGGTTATCACCAATACAAGTTAGAGTTATTAATTTTACAGATAGAAATACAAAAGCTGCAGAGAAAATTGTTAAAGAATTAAAAGAAGCTGGAATTAGGGTTGATTTTGATTTTGAGTCTACAAGAGTTAATGAGAAAGTTAGAGATGCTTCTATACTCAAAATACCATTTATTGTAACTGTAGGAGACAAGGAGGAAAAAGATGGGACTTTGGCTGTAAGGACTAGAGATGGTAAACTAAAATACAATGTTAAAGTTACAGATTTTATAAAAGAGATAAAGAAATTAATTGAAGAAAGAAACTGAATCTTCTAAATATCTTTTTCCTTTAGAAGTAATTCTATATTTAAAAAAAGATCCCCTATTTGTATAAATTTTCTCAAAAGGTTCAATCAATTGATTTTTATTCATCCAGCTAATATGATTTCCTATTAATTTTATATCTTTATTTAAATAATCTGCAATTTCTCTTCTCTTTTGATTTCCTTCTTGTATAGATAATAAAACATCCTTATGAAAGACTCGTGTTGGTTTCTTCTTGAAATTTTTAATGATTTCTTTTAATTTTTCTTTTCTTTTTTTATGTAAAGGTTGAATTATATCATTAAATTTTTTTAAGTTAATAATATGATATATAAATAAACGATATATTGGAGTTTTTCTGTTCTTAGTCTCTTTAAAAACTCTTGATTTTATTTTTAGTTTTACTAAGATCTCTTGTAAATTATCTACCCATATTTTACTATTTGAAGAAATAGATATTCTTCTTGATCCTGTAAACGTAATACTCCCTTCGGCGTCAAATGCTGCTCTAACTGCTGCAATAGCAAATTCTTGTTTATTTAAAATGAATTCTTTAATTGGAGTTTCTTCTTTTTTTCCTGAAGGAATTCCAAAAATTCCATTAAAAATATGAGCTAATATAGAGGATCTTATTATAATTATATATACTCTTTTCTTATTGTATAGCGAGATTCTTTTCTTATCTAATCCTAGTGAAATAAAAAAGTTTTTTATGATATCCACTAATCCTTTATCTTTGTTTGTAAAAGATATGTTCCAAAAATTATGATTTATATGGCTATCTCCTTTTATTAACTCCGAAACATAAATCCAGTTTTTATCAATATTAATTGTTGGTCCAATGTTTAAGAATTTTCCTGTATTATTTAACTTTAGTTCTATTTTGTTTTGTAGATTATTTAAATTTAAATTTGATATTTTGAATAATTTATTAAAGAGCTTTAAAGGCATTGACCTAGAGCGGTTCCTATATCTACTTAAATTTTTCATAGAGATATCTAAATATTTTGACCATTGTGTTAAATTTTTTCCATTAAATAAAAGCTCTACTAGATTTTTAGGTAGTTTAACTTTTGTTTTTTCCGGGAGATATTGCAGAATATTAAACTTCATATGATATTATAGTATCTGGAGATTATAAATGTTTATTTAGATTATGAAGTAGTTATTGTTATTGGAGATAAAGAAGAGAAAAATAAGACAATTGCTTTGAGAAGGAGGGGGAAAGGGGCGGTGGAGTATGGGGTTGAGCTTGATGGATTTATTGGAGAGATAAAAAAAGAAATAAAGCTCCGAACTTGATTTCATCAAAGTTCTTCGCTAAAAGATTTATTAATTGAAAAAATTTTAAAGATAGGTTATCAGGTTAATGATTTGTTATAACAAAGTTGCAATAAATTTATGCTAGACAACCCAACGAGTTTTCTAGCGAACTTTCCTCTTGAATTTGTCAAACTTTCCTTCCGTCAAGTTTAAATATTCATTTACTTAATAATAAACATGGTAAAAGTTGGTGAATTTATTCAGACATTAGAGAAAAACAAAGAGTATGGGGAGTTTAGAAAAAAGAATTCTGATGCACCGTTGTGTGCTGGGTTTTTTGTTTTGGATTTAGGGAAAGGGAAGAATGCTTATCAGTTAGATTATTATTTGAAAAATAAAAAGGTTGAGACTTTTGATATTGATGGGAAAAAGGTTGTTAGAAACACTTCTCAACATGAGTTGAAAAAAGTTCCTCAGGAAATTAAAGGAGATATTAATATTGATTTGGATATGTTGAAAGGAATTGTTGCTGATGAGATGAAGAATAGGGGAGTTACTGAAAAGGTTTCTAAGATTATTGCTGTTTTGCAGCAGATGGGGAAGGAGAAAGTTTGGATATTGAATTGTATGACAAATGGGATGGATATAATTAAGGTTCATGTTGCTGATAATGATAAGAGTATTTTAGAGTTTGAGAAGTTTTCTTTGATGGATGTTATTAAGCAGGTTAAGTGATTCTATACTAGGGTTTCATAATCCTTAAAAACTGATATATAATTCTAATGATATGAATAAGAAAAAAGTTGTTACAATCGGGGGAGGCACAGGAACATTCCAGTTGTTGAAAGGTTTGAAAAATTATAATATTGATTTAACTGCTGTTGTAAATATGGCTGATGATGGAGGGAGTTCTGGAAAATTAAGAGATGAGATGGGAGTTTTGCCTCCTGGGGATATAAGAAGAGCTCTGGTTGCTTTGAGTGATGATGCAAAAATGTTGAGAGAGTTATTTGAATATCGGTTTGAGAATAATAATGGAGATCATTCTTTAGGGAATTTAATTTTAGCAGCATTGGAAAAGATTACAGGGGATCATGGGAAAGCTATAAAGCAGGCTTCTGAGATTTTAAATTTAAAGGGGAAAGTTTTACCTGTTACAATTCAAGAGACAAATATATTTGCTGAGTTAGAAAATGGGAGAGTATTGCAAGGTCAGACTGAAGTGAGTTATTCAAAAACAGATGCTAAAATAAAGAGGGTTTTTTTAGATCCTTTGGTGAATATTTATGAAGAGACTGAAAAAGCTATTTTAGATGCAGATGTGATTGTTATATGTCCTGGAGATTTATATGGTAGTTTGATTCCTAATTTGTTGGTTAATGGTATGAAAGAAGCTATTCAAAATTCTAATGCTAAGATTGTTTATGTTTGTAATATTGTTGGTAAAAATAAAACTGAGAATTTTAAAGCTTCAGATTTTGTGAGAGAGATTGAGAGATATTTAGATAAGAAAATTGATAGTGTTGTGTTAAATACAAAAAAGCCAACTGAGAAATTATTAAATGATTATAGGATGGAGAATTCTAGTTTTGTTGAAGCTGATTTAGATGATAGTTATGAAATTGTTAAGGGAGAGTTTTCAAATGAAGTTTGGAGTGAGATTAAGACAATTTTGAGGCATGATTCAGAGGAGATTTCTAGGGTTTTGATGGGGATGATTTGAGAAGGTTTAGGTTATGATGTTTTCGCCTGCCCTTGTTCTCTGAAATCGTCTTCGACAGATTTCTTCGCTTTAGTAATTTATTAACTAAAAAAATTTATGTTGTTGAGCTTAAGTTTATTAGGAATATTTTGGATTAATAATTTTAAAAATTGAGGGGTTATTTCTCAACTGTTATACACAGACTTCTGTGAACAAAAACTTCTTTTATTTTAAAGCCGACTTTTTTTAGAAGTTTTGTGATTTCATCTTCGTCATAGAGATAGTAATATCGTTGGACTTTTTCTCCTGTTTCTTCATTGAGATTGAATCCTACATAATGATTTTTTGTTTTGTTTTTGAATTTTTTTTGGTTTTTGTTCCAGATAGTTATTAAGGCTTGTTTTCCTTTTTTTAGTGTTCTATATAATTCTTTTAGTGAGTCTTCTCTTGCTTTTTTTGTTGTTATACAATGTAGAGCGTTTATGTAAATTGCTGAGTCAAAGAAATTGTTATTAAAAGGAAGTTTGTTTAGGTTTGATTTAAATAAAACTGCTTGTATATTTTTTTTAGATGCATTTTGTTCTGCTAATTCTAACATTTGTTCTGAGAAATCTACTCCGTAATAAGTTATGTTTTTTTTATTTATGAAGTTTCTTCCTGAGCCACATCCCATATACAAAACTTTTCCTTTTTTTCCTTTTAAAAATTGTTTGACGTGGGAGGAGGGGAGGGTTTTGTATTGGTTCCATAAGGGGGCTATTTTATTCCAGACTGTTTTTTGTTGCATATGGGGATTAAAGAAATTAAGTATATAAAAACTATTCTCCTTCAAATTCAATCATACAATAAACAGGATATTTAGTTAATTATGAAGATTAAAACCGAAAAATATAAAAGCTGCATAAGATTATGTCAAATATGGAAATGATAACTATCCCAAAAGAAGAATATGAAAAGTTAAAAATGCAAGCAAACATAGATGTAGATTTATTAAAACAATTAATTGGAAGTTTTAAAGACATAAGTTGCGGAAGAATAAGAAGAGTTAAGTAATATCATCGCTTTTTCTATTAATTAAATTCTCTATTTCTTCTTTGAAATAATCAAATAATAATCTTATTGTGTTTATTGTTTTTTGTTGATCTTTTTTGATACTTATAGCTACCATAAAAATCGATTCAATTTCTTCATAAATTAAATAAAAAATCCTATAATTCTCATACCTTGCTTATCTAAACCATCTAACTCCTAAAGGAGAACCATATTCAGGATTATCAACTAATTTATCTTCTATTTTATCAACTCTTTGTTGGAAAATATTATCAAATTTTTTCAATTCTTTATCAAACCCCTCTGAATGATACACCTTATATTTTTTCATATAGAATTTAATTAATCAGATTATATAAAATTATTCTAACTTCTGACCTTATCCACTCTCTTCATAATTAATAATACTAAAAACTTTTTGTCTTTTTTCTTCTAACTTCTGTCTTCCACCTAAATCATCTAATTCTATAACAAAAGCACATTCAACTATGTCTCCTCCGAGTTTTTCGATGAGATCACAGGAGGCTTTTGCTGTGCCTCCTGTTGCGATGAGGTCATCGACTAACAACACTTTTTCCCCGGAAGAGATTGCGTCTTTATGAATTTCAACTGTGTCTGTTCCATACTCTAAAGAGTATTCTTGTGATTCTGTTTCTGCAGGAAGTTTTCCTTTTTTTCTTATTGGAACAAATCCTGCATTTAGATTTTGAGCTAGAGCTCCTGCAAGAATAAAACCTCTTGATTCTATTCCTGCTATTTTATCTATTTGTTTATCTTTGTATCTGTTTGTTAGAATTTCTAGTGTTTTTTTCATTCCTTGTTTATCTTTGAATAATGTTGTCACATCTCTAAACATTACTCCTGCTTGTGGCCAGTTTGGGATTGTTCTGATTTTTGATTTTATGAATTCTAAATCTGAGTTTGATGATTGAGTAGATTGTTGTTGAGAATGAATAGGATGAGAAGATTGTAATGTTAAATCTGATGGTGAGAATTTTTCAATTGTTTTTAATAAAACTTTTTTTACATTTTCTGAGTTTTTTTCCATTACTTCTAAAACTGCTTCCCAAGTTACAGGGGGTTCGTCTGTTTTCCAGCAGTCATAATCTGTTGCCATTGCAATTGCTGCGTATTCTAATCCTAGTTCTTTAGCAATAGTTGCTTCTGGAGCTACTGACATGTTTATTACATCTGCTCCCCATTGTTTGAATAAATTTGATTCTGCTCGTGTTGAAAATCTTGGGCCCTCAATTGTTATAACTGTTCCAAAAGGGTAGAAAGACATTCCTAAATCTTCACATGTTTCAATTATGTTTTTTCTTATTTCTTCTGAAAAAGGGTCTGATAAAGAAACATGTTGAGGGGAGTTTGGTTCAAATTTGTTGTGGATTGTTATGTGTCGATGTTTTGTGAAATCTATGAACTGATCTAATATAACAAAATCTCCTCTTTTAACTTCTTGATTTAATATTCCTACAGCTGTTGTTGCTATGATGTGTGTGCATCCTAATTCTTTTAGTGTATAGAGGTTTGCTCTATTATTAACATGTGTTGGAGGTATTGTGTGTTGTTTTCCGTGACGAGATAAAATTACTACATCTGTATTGTTTATTTTTCCTAAAATTAAGTTTGAAGATGTTTTTCCATATGGGGTTTCTTGAGGTTCAACTTCTTGCATGTCTTCTAGTATTTTTGGATCTTCTAATCCTGAGCCTCCTATTATTCCTATTTTAACCATTGAATTAAGTATGGGAAGGTATTTATATAGATTATTTTAGTGGAATGTATATATTAAGAATTAATCTGTTCTAATTTAAATCTTCCCACGCAAATCCGCTCGCAAAGGCTCGCTTTCCATTTGCTTTCCTTGAAAATTATTAATACAAATATTTTATTAATAAAGTTAAGTGAGAGTGAGAATGATTTTATGAGTGGAGCTCGAGCATATTTTTAAAAGGATTATTTTTTAAAGTGATTATTTCTATGTTGAGTATGAAGATTCCAAAGAAAAATGAGATAAGAAAACCTTCGAAGACAAAGGCTGGGGTGACGCCTGTTGCAGTTATACTCCCGCCTCAGAAGTGTAAGCACGGGACTTGCTTGTTTTGTCCGACACTTGATGTTCCTCAGAGTTATACTCCTAAGAGTCCTGCGATTATGAGGGCTATGTCTTTGAGATATGATGCTGGAAAACAAGTTAAAGCTAGGATTAAATCATTTGAAGTAATGAATCATCCAACAGATAAAATTGAATTAATAATTATGGGAGGGACTTTTTTTGATTATGATAAAAAGTTTCAGGAGAGATTTGTGAAAGAGTGTTTTGATGCTATGAATGAAAAAGTTTCTAAGAATATTAAAGAGGCTCAAAAGATTAATGAAACTGCTAAACATAGATGTGTTGCTTTGTGTTTAGAAACAAGGCCTGATAGTTGTTCTGATAAAGATATAGAAAGAGCTTTGAATTTTGGGGCTACAAGAGTTGAGTTAGGAGTTCAGATTATTGATGATAAGATTTATAAGAAAGTTGGAAGAGGACATAGTGTTAAAGATGTTGTTGATGCAACAAAAAGATTAAGAGATGCTGGATTTAAGATTGGTTATCATTTAATGCCAGGACTTCCAGGAAGTAATATTAAACATGATTTAGATATGATTAAGAAAGTTTTTTCTGACTCGAAGTTTAAACCAGATCAAATTAAGATTTATCCGTGTCAGGTTATTAAAGGAGCTGAGTTAGAGAAATTGTTTTATGAAGGAAAATATAAACCTTATACAGAAGAAGAAACTAAGAATTTGATTATTGAGATTTTGAAGATTGTTCCATCTTATTGTAGGGTTATGAGGATTATGAGAGAGATTCCTCCTGAATATATGACTGCTGGTTTGAAGAGGATTGATTTGAGAAAAGATATTACAGAGGAGTTGAGGAAGAATGTTAAAGATGTCAAGGAGATAAGGTTTAGGGAGATAGGATTTAATTCTGGTGTGAGAGATTTTAATTGGAAGATTGAGAAGATTGAATATGATGCTAGTGGAGGAAAAGAGATATTTTTGCAAGCTGTAAATAAAGATAATATTTTGTTTGGTTTGTTGAGGTTGAGGATTAAAGGGAAGAAGAATTTAAAGATAGGTTATGACACTAAAAGTGCAAATGCTAATAATAAGATTGGAAAAAAAGAAATGGGTTCGAGCGGAACAGAACCCAACTGTTTGATACGCAGTAATAATATATGTAATAAATCAAAATATTTAAATGTTTTGCTTAATTCAAGTAATAGTCGCGTCGGGATGGCGGAACGTCCAACGCAACTGTTTGATACGCAGTGCCCTTCGGGGTTTGTGGGTTCGAGTCCCACTCCCGGCGCGGCGATAATCAGAGAATTACATGTTTATGGTCAGGCTGAGAAGTTGGGAAGTTTGGGAAAAGGGGTGCAACATAAAGGTATTGGTAAAGAGTTGATGAAAAAAGCTGAGGAAATTTGTTTAGGGGAAGGGGTAGGAGAGGTTAGGGTTATTTCGGGGGTGGGGGTGCGGGGGTATTATAGAAAGTTGGGGTATAGATTAAAAAATAATTATATGGTTAAAAGAATATAAAAGACTTCGAGCCTGACTTTGTCAAGGCTCTTCGTTAAAGAATTTATTAATTGGGAAAGATTCTAGATAGGTTGTGAGTTTTTATTAGAAAAAGTAAAATTTAAATTAAAAAATAAAGAACTCTAAAAATTAAGGAGTAAAATAATTAAGGTGTTGCTGCAACACAAGTTGTTTGACCACTAGTAACTGGACATGTGTCGCCTGTTGTTAAAACAGCTGTTACTTCTACTGTATCATCTGCATTTACATCAGCACTACAAACTGCTGTTGCAAGTTCTGCTGGAGCTGCTGTACATGGTGCTACACTAGCACCTTCATTAATAACTATTTTTAGAGATGCTACTTCTCCTTGACCTGCATTTCTAATAATATTAACATTACCAGTATCTCCTGCTGTACAAGATGTAACTTCTAGATCTAAATTAATACATCCTGATTCAAGTGCTCCTGCAGTGTCTTTTATACTTGGCTTTAGAACAGACCATAGAATTAAAACTGCAGCAATTGCAATAATTATTATTAGAACAGTTGTGACAACTGGACTTAGAGCTTTTTTGTTCACTTTTTTCCTCCTTTTGATTATTTAAAATATAAATTAAAACCCTAGAAAATTAAAGGGAATAAAAATAAATTAACTACATGTGTATGGTGTTCCTGATGGATTACATACTTGTTCTTCGCCGTTTTCTAGTGTGATTATAGCTGCTACATCGATTTCATAATCTGTTGTAATACCTATAGTTGCTAATGTTTGAGTACAGTCTGTGTAATCTTTGCCTGTTGCTGTAGTTCCGAAAGTGTGTGTTTCTAAAACTTCCTGGGAATGTATACACTTAGCTGTTGGAACATCATCAATATCTTTTTGGATTAATAAAGTAACTCCTGCTATATCTCCTCCACCTGCTCCTCTTCTAACTGTTACTCTATTATTTGTGGTATCACAACCTGTAACTTCAAGTTGAACATCTAAACAGCTTCCTGTTAGAGCATTTCCTGTTTGTTCTATCATTGGACGGATAACTACCCAGAGAATGATAACTGCAGCTATTGATATTAATATAATCAATACAGTTGTAACGACAGCGCTTATGGCTTTCTTGTTTAACATTTTACCTCCTTTTGATTAAAATGAAAATCAGGTACTACATAAGTATGGTGTTCCTGATGGATTACATACTTTTTCGTCGCCGTTTTCTAGTGTTATTATAGCTGCTATATCTGCTTTGTCGTCTGGGTTTATTTGAATTGGATTTCCTGACTCAGTAGTAGCACATTCTGGACTTATTGGATGTGTTGGAGTGCTGGTATCTGGAGAGATATAAAACTTCTTTGTTTGTAAGGGAGTAACTGCAAAATAACAGTTTATTGTTGGAGTACTTTCAACACTTTGTTCAATTAAAAATTTTACACCTGCTATGTCTCCTCCTCCTGCTCCTCTTTCAAAGGTTACTGATTCATCAGTAATATTACAATTTGTAACTTCTAATTGAACATCTAAACAGCTTCCGGTTAAAGCGTTTCCTGTTTGTTCAATCATTGGACGGATAACTATCCATAGGATGATAACTGCAGCGATTGATATTAGTATAATCAATACAGTTGTTACGACAGCGCTTATGGCTTTCTTGTTTAACATTTTACCTCCTTTTTCTTCTATTAGTAGGATTTTTTTATTTTTAAATATGATGTTTTTTTTAATTTTTACTGAATACTCCCACCCCTTACAATTTGCTTGTGAATATTATTATTTTTGTTTGAGCAAATTGTTTTTATTAATTCCAAATACTAATAAATTATTGTTGGCATGATGGACAACTTTAAGGGTTACAGATGTTGGAAATTTTTAAGATTTCCTTCCATAAATAAGTCTTATCCACCTCCAAAAGACGGCTCCTTTATGTTTAACGACTTATTTATGACTAAACCAAAATTCAAAATATCCTTTGTTTGTTTGGTCAAATCTGCAAAATCCAAATCTTTCAAATTGAATGACTTGTCCTGGTTTTAGGTTTTTTATTCCGTCATCTGCTAATCCTTCAATCCAGTTTCCGTTTTCCATTAAGATTTTTGTTTTTACTGATTTGCTAACCCATTGGATTTTTTGTATGTTTTTGTTTTCAGTGTCTGTAAATTGAGGGTTTTCTGATAAGTTTATATTAAATAAATTTATTAATCTTATTTCTTTGTCTTTGAATTGAGTGTAATCATTTCTTGAAATAAAGATTTTGTCTACTGAGATGTTTCTTTGTTTTGGTTTTGAATGATTGAGTTTTATTTTGATGTTTTTTATTTGAGGTTGGTTTTCTATGTTTAGTTGTATTGGGTCTGTTATAAAAAAATATCTATCTGCGTCATTGTCTATTTTTTTTCTGTTTATTGCATAAAGATTTTCAATTGGAATAATTGTGTCGTTTTGAGTTAGACCTACTTCTTTAACAAAATCTTTGATTGATTCTGGAAGAATTCCTCTTCTAATTAAAGAATGGATTGAAAAAGTTCTTGGGTCATCCCATCCTGTGAATTTTCCTGATTTTACATCTGCTTGAGATTTTGACTTTGAGATTTTTGCACCTTCTATTCCTTCTAGTCTCATCATCCCGCTGTGAATTATTTCAGGATGTGGCCATTTGAATATGTCCCAGATAAATTTTTCCATTTCAGATTCCATCATTAAATCTTTTCCTCTGATAATATGTGTGATTTTTAGTAAATGGTCGTCGATAGCCCAAGAGAAATCTAAAAGAGGCCAGACTTTGAATTTTTTTCCAACTTTAGGATGAGGTCTTTCTGAAATTCTAAATAAAACTCTGTCTCTGAAAGCAGGATTTCTGTGTTGCATGTCTGTTTTTAATCTAAGAACTGCTTGACCTTGTTTTTGTTTGAACATTTGTTTCCATCGCTTTATTTGTTCTTTTGGTGGGAATTGTCTACAGGAACATTCTTTCATTTCAACTTTTAATTTATGAAATTCTTCTTGAGTACAGTGGCAGACATAAGCTTGTCCTAATTTTATTAATTCTTCTGCATATTTGTAATATATTTTAAGTCTGCTTGATTTGTAAATTACTGGTTTTGAGTATTTTACTCCTAGAAGTTTGAATGTTTCTGGAATTAAGTCATAAGCTTCTTTTATTAATTGTTTTTCGTCGCTTCCAATTGTATCATCCATAATTAGTTTTATTTTACCTTTGTATTTTTCTGCATACATTGCGTTTAGAAGATATGTTCTTGCGTTTCCAATATGTAAATCTCCTGAAGGATAAGGAGCTAGACGAACAGTGAAATCTTTTGTTACATTTTCTAGTTCAGGAAGTGTTCGTTCTTTTTTTTCTGGTTTTTTTACAAGTTTGTTTAGAGAGTTGAATTCTTTTTGCTGGTCTTCTAGAGATAGTTTGTTTATTTCTTGGACAATCTCATTGATAATAGGAAATGTTTTTTGTATGTCTTTTTTATTTAATCCTGCTTTTATTAGGTGACCTATAACTGCGTTTGGGTTTGCTTTTCCATCATGGGAGATTGAGTTTTCTAAAACATAGGCTTTTATTTTTTGTTTGTCCATTATTATATTATATAGAAAGGTGGTTATAAATTTGTTGATTTGTTAAACAGTTTATTAATAAACACCTGATTTTCTTTCAAGTCTAGCTAGTTTTTGTTCGAATAGTTCTAGTTTTTGTTTGATATCATAAAGTTTGTCTGAGAGGTCTTCGACTTTAGAGTGTAAGCTATTTACATGGTTTGAAGATGTAGATGATAGAGATGATGTTGAAGAGGATGAATCTGATGATGCTGCCATATTACTTAGAAATCCTAGAGCTGAGTCTGAATCTGATGAGGAGGTGGTTGGAGTTGAAGAAGGTTCTGAAGTAGTGGTTGCTCTAAATGTTGGTTGTTGTGATGTTGATCCAGGAATAAATGTTGATATTGATTCTGAGGATGTTGGAGAAGAATTGCTTAGGTCTGCATATCCGTCTTTATTTATTGTTACTCTATCTTCTGGAATTGTTGTTTCTAGTTGTTGTCTTATATCTTCTTCTCTTAACTGAGTTAAATCAACTACTTTGTCTTTTTTTCTTAAGAATTTGAACATGATAATATAAGAGTGATTTGTTATTTAAATATTTGGATAAATTTAAATTGAAAGACAACTAACAGTTTTCTTTCGACTTTCCCTTGAATTTCTTAAATTTGATTAACATCAAATTTAAATATGTGGCTTTCTATTTTATTAATATAAAAGAGTGGGAAATTAAGGGGGATGTTTATTCTCTCTTGCTGCGAAGCTCCTCGCTTTGCTGCGGGCTTTCTCGCTACGGAGAACAAACATGGGAGAAGTAGATAATTTTATAGCAGAGATTAATCCGAAATATAAGGATCCATTAGAAGAGCATCAGTTAATTTATGATAGTCCGACTGAGGGAATGGAGCCTGTTTATTTTTGGCTGTTGGATTTTTTACAGCCATTTGGTAAAATTGAAAAAGTTGTTGATAATTTTAGTTCTACACCTGGAAGTGGGCATTTTTCTGAATTAAGTGGAAAGAAAACACAGATGCAGAATGAGATAAGTAAATTGTTGGGACAAGTTAATCTTGTTGTTAAAGGAGTTATAAATTTGATTTATGATTTGAAAGAGTATGAGATTCGTTTGAAAGAATATGATGATGCTAAATCAAGTGATAAAAAAAGAAAAGATGCAGGAGATTTGGGGTTGAAACAAGTATGGATGGATGTTGTTGATGTTAAGAGAGGTGCTGGAAGTATTAATGGAATGAGTCAGCAGTTGAACTTTGTTACTTTGAGAGATGCTTATATGATGGCAAAATCAGAAGATGATGTTGATAAAATGGATTTGAATGATAGAGTTAAGAGAGTTTTGAAGTATAAACTTATTGAGTTTTTTGAGTGGAAGAAGAGAAGTGAACAAGAATTAAGAAAGAGATTTGAAATTGAGAAGACTTATTTGAAAAGTCAGGTTTCAACTTTGAAGTTGTATTCAAGATGGTTGAAGCCTTATATGAAAGCAGCTGCTGAACTTGAAATGAAAAATTCTGATGATGCTGCTTTAGTTACTGCTTTTTCAACTACAATTTTGGAACTTACATTATTAGTAACAGGAGATATTGATTTTGAACAGGCAATAATTGATGGAGATTTACCTGATGCTTTTGCTGGGAAAAAATTAAAACGAGAATATCATCCTGTTGTTTTAGTTGAATTTAAACATAGAGGATTTCCTCAAAGGGTTTCACAGCAGGGACAGTATGCTTTTGGTGGAAGAACAGAGGTTTCATTTAAAGCATATAGTATGAATGATGAAGAACTTGCTGCTTTAAAAACAAAATTAGATGAACAAGATATCAGTGATATATTTAAAATCAATCAAGGAGTTGCTGATGAAAGTTTAGATCAGTTGCAAGATGATATTGAATATTATTTAGGAGAAGATAGTGTTTTGAAAAAGAAAGATGAAAAAAAGAAAGAGGATAAAGGTGATGTTAATCCATTTTCTGCTTTGTGGAGTATTTTTAAGAGAGATAAAGGAGATGGTGAAAATAAAAAAGGAAAAATAAAAAAAGATAGTTTTATTGAAAAAACAATTAGAGAGTTAGCTGAAAATATAGCTAAGAAAAATACTTTTAATGCTTTTGATGTTTATAAGAAAGGACATAGAATGCCTTCTCCTCCTGAACCTTTTTATGATAATTAATCTATTTAGAAAATATTAAATATATGTTTGTCTTCTATAAATTAAGTATTTTTAAGATTAAAATGGGAAAATTTGTTGAGATAAAAAAGAAAGATAAATCAGATGAAGATAGTGATAAACTCGAAGAGATAACTGAAGAGGAAGATGTAGGGCCGAGTGATTATGAAGATGGTTTTGGAGAGTTTATGACTTCTCCTGGAATGGGAGATTTTGATATTATTAATCCTGGTTTGGAATCAGAGCCTGGAGTTATACAAGGGTTTGGAAGAGGAGAAAATATTGAAGCAAATGTAGCTGATGCTCCTTCTACTCCTGGAGTTGAAGAAGATAATCAACTTGATTATGCTCAAGGTCCTAGTTATGAACAGAGTCAGGGATTATATGAAAATGTAGATTATGAAGAAATGCAATTTGATTCTACTAAAAATAATGTTAATGATTCTGATAGAATAATTAATCCTGGGTTAGAAAGAAGACAAAATTTTCATCATGAGGAGGGGCAGAGAATGAATATTGGTCAGTTTCAAAGAAGAATGGCTGGAAATCAGGGAGGAGCTAAACCAGATAGAGATTATAGTCATACTGGAAAAGTTGAAAAAAAGAAAAGAGGAGGAGTTCTTCCTTTTGACGAATAATATATAATTTATAGTAAATATCCTCCTCCCTTGCAATTTGCTCATGTATATAACTAATTTGTATGAGCAAATTGTTATTAATAATTCCCAATATTGAAAAAATATCTATAAGCTGTATAAATATCTTAAAAAGTTAAGTTATAAATAATTATTTAAACTAATTTTGAGTAGTAATAATATATAAAAGTGGCATATGAATATTTTCATGATAAAGGTCCTAATGAACTGAAAGAAGATAGTGGAGATTTATATATTGGATATAGAATTCCGCAAGGAGAGTTAGGAGCAACAACAAGTGTTCAGACTGCTAATCAAATTAAGGAAGTTACTAATTTATTAAATCAGGGAATTAAAAATATTGAGATATCTACTATTTCTGCTGATGTTTTTGAGATGATTCCTAAGCAACATTTGAAAGAGATTAATAGATTAACTAAATTAACAGGAAGTGAGACTTCTCTTCATGCTCCTGTTATTGATCCTTCTGGATTTACTCAGCAAGGTTGGAATGAGTCAAATAGAGAAGTTGCTGAAAATCAATTTTCAAATGTTATGAAAAATAGCCATGAATTAAATCCTGATGGTAATATTCCTGTTACAATTCATGCTTCTCAAATTCCTGGGACAACTCATATGAAAGATCCTGTGACTGGTGAGATGATTGCAAGAAGTATGGTTGCTGTAAATCAAGAGACAGGGGAGTTGAGAAATTTAGAAAGGGAAAAAATACATTTTCCAGATATGCAAAATATTGAAGCAGGAGAAGAATTTACTCCTGAGAGAAGATTGAAGTCTGCAAATGCTACACATTGGGAAAATCAACTTTCTCAATTAGTTTTTTATAAAGAGAGGGCTGATGAATTATTAGATGGAAATTGGCCTTCAATTGTTGGAGAGAAAAAAGAGGATTATAATGAAAAACAAATTATATCATCTCAAAAAGTTGAAAATGCAAATGTGTATTTACATAATGCTTATCAAAATGTTAATAGTTTATTTGACCAAGCTTATAAAAATTCAGATGCAGATGGAAAAGAGAAACTGAAAAATGCTTCTGATAAATTTAAAGTATATTGGAAAAAAGCTGCTGATGAAGAAGGTAGATTAAAAAATCCTGCTTTTTTTTCTGGAGCACTACAAGTTTTGATTGGTGAGATGCAAAATATAACACAAGAAACTCCTCCTCAAATTTACAAGCCTATTGAAGATTTTGCAACTTCTAAGGCTTCTCAGACTTTAGGTAATGTTGCTTTTAAATCTTGGAAAGAATTTGGGAAAAATTCTCCAATTGTTAGTATTGAAAATCCTCCTTATGGTTCTGCTATTTCTACTGCTAAAGATTTAAGGAATTTGGTTGATGCAACTAGGAAACAGTTTGTAGAGAAAGCTAAAACCGAAGGTTATTCTGAGAGTGAGGCTAAGGAAGCTGCTGAGAAATTGATTGGGGCGACTTGGGATACTTCACATATTTCTATGATTAGGCAACATGGTTTTGGGAAAGATACTTTGATTGATGAAGCTAAGCATATTGCTCCTGTTGTTAAGCATGTTCATTTTAATGATAATTTTGGTGGTTCACATACTGATTTGCCTGCAGGAATGGGAACTGTTCCTATGAAAGAGATTATGGGAGAGTTGGAAAAAGGTGGGGCAAAAGGTAAAAAGGTTTTTGAAGGTGGACAGTGGTTTCAGCATTTTCAGACGTCTCCTCATCCTGTTGTTATGGAGGCTGTTGGTAGTCCTTTATATGGAATGATGGCTGCTCCTTATTGGAATCAAATTAGAGATACAATGGGAAATTATATGCTGGGTCATGGTGAAATATTACCTGATCAACATTTTTCAACTTATGGATCTGGATTTGCAACACTTCCAAGGGAATTAGGTGGGCAAATGGGTGGTGGGCAGTCAAGATTTTCAGGAGCTCCAAATCAATAACATTTAAAAGTTATAGTTATTTATTTATAATAATAAAAAAGAAAGAGGAATATGGTAAAATTTGAAAAGATATCTAAGAAAGAGATTAGTGAAGAGTCTAAAGATGCTAAAAAGAAATCTAAAAAAAAGTTGAAGTTTCATAAGATGAAGTCACAGTTTCCGACTTTGAATTTTGAAAGTGATAGAGATATTGCAATGGATTTTGCTACAAAAGTTTATAAGAAATTTAGTAAGATGATTAAATCAATTATTCATTTTGGTTCAACTGTTAAGCATACTTCAAATTCAACTTCTGATATAGATGTGATAATTATTATAGATGATGCTAGTATTGGTTGGGATGAAGAATTGATTGCGTGGTATAGAGAAGAGTTGAGAAAGATTATTCAGAATAATCCTTATAATAGAGAGTTACATATTAATACAACTAAGTTGACAGTTTGGTGGAAAGATTTATTGATGGGTGATCCTGTTGTTATTAATATTTTGAGGTATGGTGAAGAGTTGATTGATTTTGGTGGGTTTTTTACTCCTTTGAAATCTTTGTTGCAGCAAGGGATGATTCATTCTACACCTGAAGCTGTTTATACTGCTTTGAATAGAGCTCCTCAACATTTAGAGAGAAGTAGGATTGCTGAGTTGACTGCTGTTGAAGGTTTATATTGGACAATGGTTGATTCTGCGCATGCTTTGCTTATGACTGTTAAAGAGGTTCCTCCAAGTCCAGAACATGTTCCAATAATGTTGAAAGAATTATTTGTTGATAAAGGATTGTTAAAGATGGATTATGTTACATTATATAGAGATGTTTATGTTTTGAATAGAAAAATTATTCATGGAGAAGTTACTGATATGAAAGGTTCTGAATTAGAAGTGTTACAAGATAAAGCTAGAGATTTTTTGAAAGTTATGACTAATTTAATAAATGAAATAATTAAAGAGAGAGAAGGGTTGTAATTAAAATAAAAAATTATTCTTAAGGAGTAGCTGGTGCTGTAGGGTGTATTTGATTATGTTCATTAACAATGCTTTCTATTGTTCTTTGTTCTCCTCTTGCTAATGCTTCTGGGTAAGCTACAGCTTCAATATAGTGTTTTTGTGCAGTTCCTACTAAACTTAATGCTCTAATTGCATCTCTATTGCTATATTTGTCAGCTGCTTCAGCTTTAGCTACATCCCTTAAATCACTAATATACATTCCTTCATAAGGTTTTAATATTTCTTTTGCTTCATCTGAAAGACTTAATCCTGAGAAGTCTACAAAATCAGCTGTTCTTGAACCATCAAATGCATCGTCAAATTTTCCACTATATAAACTAATTGCTTTTAATATTCCCTCATGGGCTAAATGACCTGCACTTAATCCTCTTCTTGCTGAACTTAGAGCGTCGTTTAATACTGGATCATCTGCATCATTTGAATTTTCTCCGAAATAGAATTCATCCATAGCATCTACTGCTACTCCTCTTCTTGATTGATCATTCATAGTTATTTGAGCAAGAGCACCATGTCTATATCTTTGTAATCTTGCTTTTACATTCTCAAAATCATATCCGTCATCTGCTGGCATTTTTTATTAAATTATTATTAATTTTGTTACTATTACGCAGTTAATATAGTATTTAAACTTTTCGATTTAGTAGTTTTCACACAATACCTCGTAGTAAGATTGAGGGTGATTACAAGCTGGACAAACATCAGGGGCCTCTTCTCCTTGGTGAACATATCCACAGTTTCTACATTTCCATTTAACTGATTTATCTTTCTTGAAAACTGTTGAATTTTCTATGTTTTCTAGCAGTTTTCTGTATCTTTTTTCATGTTGTTCTTCTACTTCTGCTATTTCTTTGAATGATTCTGCAACATCTTTGAAACCTTCTTTTTCAGCTGTTTTTTCAAAATCTGGATAAATTGTTCCGTATTCTGCTTTTTCTCCGTCAGCTGATGCTAATAAATTCTCTACAGTTGAGCCTATTTTTCCTGCTGGATATGTGGCTGTTATTTCTAAATCATGACCTTCTAAATATTTAAAGAAAATTTTAGCATGTTCTTTTTCATTATCAGCTGTTTCTAGAAATATTGCTGCTATTTGTTCATATCCTTCTGCTTTTGCTGCAGATGCAAAGTATGTGTATCTGTTTCTTGCTTGGGATTCTCCTGCAAATGCTTTTAGAAGGTTTTTTTCTGTTTCACTTCCTTTTAATTCCATTATTATAATTGGGATTTTGAGTTTTTATATTTTCGGGTGTGAATTTTAGAATTTAAAGTATAATTAGAAGCATTTAAAAGGGATGTATTTTTCCTATATATAACAGAAATTTTAACTATTTGTGATTAATTTTTAACAAATTTGTTAGAGTTTCTGAATTAAATACGGAGTAAAAATGAAAGGAATAGTAAAGTTTTTCAGTCAAGAAAAGGAATTTGGATTCATAGCTGCAGATGACGGAAAAGAAGTTTTTGTTCATAAGTCAGCGCTAGATGATGGTGTAACTATAGATAAGGATGATAAAGTTACATTTGATGTTGAAGAAGGCGATAGAGGACCAAAAGCTGTTAATGTGAAGAAAGAAGGATCAGCTGAAGCAGAAGATGAAGAAGAAGATGAAGAAGAAGCAGAAGAAGAAGAAACTGAAATGAAAGAAGCAGCTTAGTTAGATTTTTAATTTATTTTATTTTTAATTTATTGTTATTTTTCTTGGGGGGGTTTTGATAAATTTATATAGTGGAATTTTCACTTAATTTTATGGGATTTTACTTAATAGGATTGGGATTGAATGTTGTTCTGAATAACAATTAATCTTAAAAACTTGAGATCTATTTATTATAATGGAAGAAGTTTCAATGATTACTTTTGATAATCTTGAGGTTCCAAATGCAAGGGATGTTTTGGATAGGCAATGGACAGGGTGGGATATGGAGGGCGGAAGGATATTTTATGAAAACTATGCACAAACAGGAGAGTCTGTACATCAAGAAGTTGGATTAAGTGCAGGGCCTTATGCTCTTGTTGCTTTAGCAAACAGGTTTAATGTAAGAAAAACCACCTCTTATGAAGGGGAGAGTAAAAAAGATGAAGAGGGATTTGTATTTGATGGAGTTCTTTGGATTCATCCTCAGCAGCAGACAGAAGGAGAATGTGGTGGTGGAGGTAGAATTCTTTGCTGGGTTCCTGAAAATATAAATGATTTAACAAAATTAATCAGAGGAGATTGTAAAACCTCTGGGGAATTTGAAGCAAGATTGGTAGCTATTAGGAGAAGTTATGAACAGCAAAGAATAGAAAAAGCAGAAGCGAAAGATAGAGCGTACACAGCTGGATTAAGGGAAGAGGATCTTGCCGGAAGATGAAATGCTAGACATGGCTCACCATTATAGTTTTATTTAATATCTTAGAATTCTAAAGATTTATTAATTAACTTTTTTCTATATAATTATGGGATTTTACTTAATAGGATTGGGATTGAATGAGAAATCAGTTAGTCTGGAAGCTCTTGAAATAATTAAAAAATGTTCTAAAGTTTACTTGGAAAGTTATACAATTGAATTTCCTTATGAGATTCCTGAGTTGGAGAAAGTTTTAGGAAGAGAAGTTGATTTGTTGGATAGAGATAAAGTAGAGGGAGAGGATTTTGTTTTAGATGGTAAATCTGAGGATATTTGTTTGCTTGTTTATGGAAGTCCAATGATGGCTACAACTCATGTTTCTTTGTTAGAGAGATGTAAGAAAGAAAAGATAAAATATAATATTGTTCAGAATGCTTCTATATTTGATGCTGTTGCTGAGACAGGACTTCATGCTTACAAATTTGGGAAGACAGCGAGTTTGATTAAGTCTGATGAGAAAGTTGAGAGCATTGAAAAAATAATTAAAGATAATTTAGGGATTGGAGCTCATAGTTTAATTTTGGTTGATATTGGTTTGAGCTTTGGAGAGGCGGTGGGGGAGTTGAAGAAGTATCATACTGGAAAGATTGTTGTTTGTTCTAAGATGGGGACTGATGAGCAGAAGATTGTTTATGGGGATGTTGATGGGTTGAAGAATGAAGATATTAAGGCGCCGTTCTGCTTTATAATTCCTAGTGGGGATTTACATTTTGGGGAGGCGGGGTTTCTTAAGACTCTAAACTAGATTCTACATGTTGAATTATATCTAATAAAGTTTCTGGAGAACCAGGCCTATTCTTACTAACTGTAAAATCAACATTCTCTCTACCTGATTCAGGAAGTGGCCATGCGCTATAAACAATAACTTTTCCTTTTGGATTTTTTCTTTTAAAATATTCTGCTAATTCCAAACCATCTCCTTTAGATGCCTCCACAGCTAAATCTGTTATTAAAATATTGATATTTGGGTCTGTGTTTATCATGCCTCTTGCATCATTGACAAAACCGGTGGTTGCTATAGAGTATATTCTAGATAAACATCTCTTCATGTACTTAAGGATCCTAGGGTCATTTTCTACTAATAATATTTTTGCCATAATTCCCCATAAACTATTAATTTATAAATTTAATCAAAAAGAGAAAGATTTATATAGTAATATCAATTGATATTATTAATAAAATGAAAACCAAAACTGTTAAAGATAAAAATTATTTTGAGTCTAATGAAATAGCGAGAAGTCCGACTTTGCAGACTGTGCTGATGGTTGAAAAATTTATTGATGATAATTCTGGAGAATATAAGAAAACTGAACTGTTTAATAAACTACCAAAGAAAGTAATGTGGCAGACTTTTCAGGTTATTATGGAATATCTTGAAAGCATAAATAAAATTGCTTATGATAATGAAGGTTATGTTGTTTATATTTGGAGCCCTGAACTTTATGAGAAATATAAAGATAGAAAAGATTTAGAATGGAATCCAGAATAATATTTGTTGACGAAAAATTGAAACAAGCATTTGCAGAACTTTCAGATAGAAATAAAAGACTTCATAAAGAAATTGAAAAGGCACTAAACAAAATCAAATTCAATATTTTTTGTGGCAGAAATATTAAAAAGAACTTAATTCCTAAAATATTAAAACAAAAATATGATGTTGATAATTTATGGGTTTATAATCTTAGTAAAGATTGGAGACTTCTTTATTCAGTTGCAGATAATGAAATAGAAGTTTTAGCAGTGGTTTTGGATTGGATGGATCATAAAGATTATGATAGGTTGTTTGGGTTTTAGTGAGGAAGAATTTCTTGAGAACTATTCAGTTTGAGTATCAATTGATTCTACATGTTTTATTATTGCAGTGATAAGTTCGTCTCCCTTTTTTATATCTTCAGGAGTTGTTAATCTATTTCTTTGATCAGTTTCATCTATATGTCTTTCAAACTCTCTTACTTTGTCTGTTAAAGGACCATCAAATAATTCTAAGAGATCTCCTAAGTCAATTAAATTATAGAGCCCTTGAAACCAGCCAGCTCTAACCTTAAATCTTGGAGCAATTATTCTTTCAGATCCAACATAAATAGTACTATGAACTAATTCTTGGGAATTTCACCACTCCAGTTATCTCTAAGATCTCGAGCATATTCTAGGTATTGTTGGGGGGTTTTAGATAATCTTTCCATGGATTTCAATAGAAGTGAGTTTTATAAATTTAACTCAATCAGCTCAGGGTTCGCTAATATCGTTTAGGAAATTTATTAATGTAAAGAGAATTTTAAGATAGGTTCTATAGTTGTTTGATAAAAATATATATAAAGATTACTTGTGGTTAGTATATACAAACATGGAAAAGATATTCAACCCAAAGAGTGTGGCTGTGATAGGAGCGTCACATGAAAAAGAAAAAGTTGGTAGATTAATATATGATAATTTAATTGGGAATTCTAAACTGAAGATTTATCCTGTGAATGTTAAGGGAGGGAAGATAAATGGGGAGAGAGTTTATTCTAGTGTTTCTGAAATTGAAGATGAGGTTGATGTTGGGATTATTGTTGTTCCTGCTAAAGTTGTTCCTGTTGTTTTAGAAGAAGTTGGAGAAAAAGGAATTAAAAATGCTGTTATAGTGTCGGCGGGGTTTGGGGAGGTGGGAAATAAAAAACTAGAAGAAGAATTAGAGAGAGTTGCTGAGAAATATGGGATAAAAATTGTTGGGCCTAATTGCATGGGAGTTATTAATCCTTATTCAGAAATGAATGCTAGTTTTTTTAAGAAAATTCCTCCTAAAGGAAAAGTAGCTTTTTTATCTCAGAGTGGAGCAATAGGAAGTTCAATTTTAGATAAAGATATTTCTTTGAGTGGGTTTGTTAGTTTAGGAAATATGTTAAATTCTGGTTTTGATGATTGGATTGATTATTTTTCTAAAGATGATAATACAAATACTTTGATGTTATATATTGAAGATGTTAAGGATGGGGAAAAGTTTTTTGAATCTGTTAAAAAGTGTGATAAGAATATTGTTGCTTTGAAATCTGGGAAAAGTTTGAAAGGAATGGAGGCTGCGAAGTCTCATACAGCTGCTTTAGCTTCTGATTATAATGTTTACAAAGGTATTTTTGAACAGTTGGGAATTGTTGAGGTTGATAATATATATGATTTAACTAGAGCTGCTAGGGTTTTGTCTATTCATCCAAACTTAACAGGAAAGAAAGCTTGTATTGTTGGAAATGCTGGAGGTTTAGGAGTTTTAGCTTCTGATTATGCTGAAAAGTATAAAATTGATTTGCCTAATTTGCCTGAAGATGTTAAGAAAAAATTAAATGAGGTTATGCCAAAACAGTGGAGTAAACATAATCCAATTGATATTATTGGAGATGCTAAGGCTGAGAGATACATGAAAGCTATGGAAGTATTGGACTTAAACGGTTGTCTTCAAAATTCTTCTAAGAAGAATTTTGGACAATCAGAATTCAAGACTGCGCCTACGCGCAGAGATGGAGGAGAAAATTCTGATTGGTTTGATTTTTTTATTATTATTTTGACTCCTCAGCAAATGACTCAACCTATGGAAACAGCAAAGGTTATTTCCAAATTAAAGAAACCTGTTTTTGCTGTTTATAGTGGGGGAGAGGGGTTGGGAGATAGTGTTGATTATTTGAGAAAAAAAGATGTGGTTGTTTTTTCTGAACTTGAGAATTTGTTTAGGGTCCTTGGGAGGATTGTGAGATGAGTACTGATGTTAGTTTTTTGAAAGTTAATGGTGAATTAGTTCCTAATGATATGAATGTTAGAGAAGATTGTAGACATAGAGAGCTTATTAGAGATTTTTTTTATGGAAGACAAATATTAATGGAGTTGCCTGGTGAGTTGGCTGCTATTGAAGCTGAAAATGGTGATCATTATTGTTGGGAGGGGTGTGGGGTGGATTGTAGGTATAGAGTTAATTGATCACCACATCAAATTAAAAATAAATCTTTCTTTATCTGCAACTTGTTTATTTTTTATTAAAATTCCTGTGAGTTCACCTTTTAGTGTTAAGTTAGCTGTATAATTTTCTGTGATCATTGTGTAGGTATTTATTTTTGAAAGTGGTTTGTTTATTTTAACTTCTCTTAGCTCTTTATTGTTTTTTATATATTCAGGAAGTTTGTCTATAATTGCTTTGATTTTGATTTTTTTGTTTAATCTTGTTTTTCTCCAGTGTAAAGATTGGTATTCAATTAGTTTTTCTGCTATTGAGACATTTCCGTATGCTAAAACTTCTTTGTTTTTTTCTGCATCTTTTAAAATTATGTCAAACATTGAGACAATTCCTTGTTTTCCTTCGAATAAGCTTGTTTCTGGTTTTTCTTGAATTTGGTTTTGTTTTGATTTTAGTTCTGGAATTATTGTTCTTATCTTATTCTTTTTTTCTTCTAATAATGAAAGAATGTTTTCAGGAGATATTGGTTTGAAAAATTGAATTTTATTTTTATCTAATATTGAACAGAATCCTTTTTCATGAAGAGATTTTAGTAATGTGTAGGTTGTTATTCTATTTAGATTTGCTATTTGGCTTACCCTTGTTGCTGGAGATTCTCCTAGTTGAAGTAGAGCTAGGTAGACTTCTGCTTCTTTTTCTGTTAGGCCTGTTTGTTTTAGTATTTCTTTTGTTTCTGTCATTTTAATGGGGAATCTTGAAAATCTTGTTTAGTTAAGAGGACATATTTATTTACTGATTTTATTAGATAATTACTTCTTGAGAAAGGAGTATTTCTTTTGGATTCATAATAAGTATAAAGGATTATTCTTATTCCTTTTTCTCTTAAGAACTTAACTACTGGAACAAAATCACTATCTGAAGATATTAGAATTATTCTTTTCATTCCTGGAAAATTTATTGGAATACTCATTAAATCCATAGCCAGAAGAATGTCTACTGCTTTTTGTTTGTAAACAAATTTTTCTTCTGATTTTATTCTCTGACATCGACCTTCTCTAATAGTTATTTTATCACTTCTGTTTAATTTTCTTATGAATCTATCATAACCTTCTTTTTTTAATTCCTCGTCTTTTGTGGGAATATTCCCTTGAAAAGGAGGAGAGGTATAATAGAGAATATTTTTACAATTTAATCTTTCTTTTTTACATAAGTTTTGAGCAAAAATTATTTTATTAAATTTTAAGTATTTTCCTTTGCCAAAATGTTTGCTTAATTTTCCTAAAAAACCTTCATCAATAAATACAATAGTAGAATTTAAAGACTCATCCGGCGACCCTTGCAGATCACCGGGGAGCATACTAATATTATTACTTTCTTCAGATTTATAAAGTTTGTGTTTTGACTTTTGTTTTTCGTGTTCTGTCATTAATGTTTTAAGGGGGTTTGATTTATTAATCTTTCTGTTTTGTTGTTATTTTTTTACTACAAATGTATAAATATGTTATTTTGTCGAATAGTTATTATTGGTTAGTAATTAAATTTAAGGAGAAATATGAAAATGATAGAAAGAAATGAAGGAGAAGGAAAGGAAAAGTCAGATATAGAGAAAGCTTTAGCTTTAAGTCAGTCATATAAAGATATGAGCACTACTGAAATCACTGATGGAGAAGCTTACCAAAGATTGAGAGCTTTGGAATCGGCGTATCAAGAATTACAAAGAGCTGGAAGAGAGGTTAGGCCGGAAATTAGAGAAAGACAATACCAGATTTTAGAAGCTGTTTTAGGAGTTGTTGATCTTGAATTAGATAGTATTAGAGGAGCAGTTCACAATAGAAATCCAACTACTCATGGAATGAGTTTTCCAAGTTTAAGTAGAGGGGTTAGAATTTTATCTGAATATTGTAGAAAATTATTTCCCTCGGAAGAACTTAATGAACATAATCAGTTTGATTAAATTTTTATAGTTAGACTTGTTAGAGAAATAAAAGATGGGAAATATGAAAACTTATAAAACTCCAAACATGGAAAAAATCTTAAAACCTCGGTGGGAACATAAGCCGGGGTTTGGGATGAGTGAAAAATTTGTATTACATCATAGGCCATCATTTCAACAGTCAACTGTTCCTGAAGATCCAAATCTTTTGAAAGAATTGGGAATTAAAAAAGGAGATGAAGTTTTAGCGATTGCTAGTTATTACGCGTCTTGGGCTTCTGCATTGGCAAAATTAGGAGCAAAAGTAGATTATTCTGATATTTCAAAATCTTTAGTAAATTGGAGCAGAAAAAAATATGGAAAACTTTTTCAAAAATATATTTGTAGTAATTATGAATTAATCCCAAAAAAACTAGAGGAATATGATTGGACTTTTACATTTGAAGCTTGTGGTGGGGGGAGTGGTTTGCCTATTGCATATCTTAGATCTTTGCTAAATAAAAAAGGGGGAATTTTAGTTTATCACTTGAGATATGGTAAAGCAAAAAAGAAGATGGGGAGTAAATCTAAAAGATATCCTTTAATTGTTAAAACTCTCTCAAAAATATATGGGATCAAATTTAAAATAAAACAAATTAAAATTAAAAGTCATAGATTTGAAAAACCAACAACAATGATAGCACATAAAGTGCATATTCTTAAGACAAATAAGAAAGCAAGGGAGTTAGCTCAACAGGATTTAAATGCCCTCTTTTCAAACAAATTCTCTCAAGAAAATTTGAGGAGATTAGATCAGCTTTCTAAATCAATCTCTGAGGAGTATCTTAAAGAGAAAAGAATAACTAATTAATCAAAAACTTATCAACCTGTTTCTTAGCTTTTTCCCTAGCTGCTTGGTGTTGTTTTAGAAAGGTGTTAATTTTATCAATTAAAATTTTCTTTAATTCTCCTGTTAGCAATTTTCCTGATTTGTAATCTTTTTCTATTTTTGCGATTTTTTTGTCATCTGGTTCAAAGAAAGCTCTTAGATATTGAAATGAAACATCTACATCTGGGTTGCCTCCTTTTTTTCTGTGTTCTTCTAGTGTTGCTTGTCCTCCACTAAATGCGTATTTGTTAATTTTGTTTTTTACTTCTTCTGGAGTGTCTGTTAAAGCAATGTAAGATGATGGGTCTGATGAAGACATTTTTCCTCCTTCTTTTAATCCTGGAAGAAATAAGTGATAAGTTGAAGATATTTGTTCAAAATCATGATCTTTGTATCTGTTTCCTATGTCTCTTGCTATTCTTATATGTGGATCCTGATCAACTCCTACTGGAATAAATGTTGGAGTTTTTCCTTCAAATTCAGGAAGCTGGGGATGAAACATGTCTGCTGCTTGAAGTAATGAAGCATTCATTTTTCCTGGAGAAATTTCTCCGTAAACTGCTTTGAATTCATTAAATGTTACATACCTTGAAAAGTTTGAAGCTAAACGATAATAAGCATTTGATTTTTTTGCATCAGGTGAACGAGCAGATTGAAAATATATTTCACATTTTTTTGGGTCAATTCCCATTGCAATGTAATTTGTTAGGTATTGTTCTATTGCAACTTCTTTTAATTCTTTTAAACTTTTTTCTCTTGCGTTATAAGCTTCTAAATCTGCCACAGCAATATATAATTTTGCTCCGAGTTTTTGATAAAAAACCATTTGTTGAACTAATAACATGTGCCCTAGATGCATATCTCCAGAAGGCATTAATCCAGTCATCATTATAAATTTCTTTTTATGTTCTATTGCTGAAATTATTTTTCCAAAATCCCTATGAGCAAAGACAATTCCACGTCTAAATAAAACATTCTTTTTGAAAACTTCTGGAAGGTTTTGGAGTTTTTTTATACCAAACTCTTTGGAAAGTTTATCATAATCAATATCTCCGGAAACTTCCCATGGTGTTACTTTCATCTCATTTTTCATATACATTTATTGTTAGAATTGTTTATAAAATTATCCTAATAAAGTTTATATTTAAAGAAACCAAGTTTTCTTTATAACTTCCTTTAAATTTGATAAAGATTTTGTATAAAAATCTTTATATATTCAACATGTCTAAATAATATATGAAAAGGGGAATGATTTTAGGAGTTTTATTTATTTTAGTTATGATAAATATAGTAAGTGCTGGAGTTAAGTATGGTGGGTTGGATGGTTCTTATAGTTTAGGAGATATTGTAAATGTGCAGATAGAAGTGACAGCTGATCATGAGATTAATAGTTTTATGAAAGTGAGGATGAGTTGTGGTTCGATTAGTGAGGATTTTTATTTGTCTCCGTTGATTCTTGGAATAGGTGAGGATAAAACAGTTGAGATTCCTTTGTACTTATCTAAAGATTTTTTAGGAGTTATGAAAGGAAGTTGTAAAATTGTTACGAAGATTGGAAGTACAGAATATAGTTCTGGAGCAATTGATGTTAGTGATTTAATTATTGTTTCTGTTGATTTAAATGAAACAGCTTTTGATCCAGGAAGTGTTGTTTTTATTGAAGGAAAGGTTACTAAAAAAAATGGAGGAACAGTTAGTGGAGGGATTGAAGTTTCTCTTATTAATACTACTGTAATGGAAATAATTAATGTTGATGGAAATAATTTTAGTTTAGATTTAATAATTCCTGGAGATTTAGCATATGGAGAGTATACATTGAATACAAGAGCTTATGAGTTTCATGAAACATCAATATCAAATGAAGGAGAATCAAATCTTAAAGTAACAATTAATCAGGTTTTGAAACAAATTGAATTAATATTATATCAACAAAATGTTACACCTGGTGAGAATCTAACTTATCTGACACATCTATATGATCAGACTGCTAATTTTATAGAGAGGGATTTTGAGATTAGTTTGAAAGATGCTGAGGGGGAATTAAAGACTTATTTGATTTCTTCTGGTGTTGAAGATTATATAGATTTTGAATCAGATGCTGTTGAGGGTTTATGGACAATGTCTGCTAGTTTTGATAATGTTAGTTCTGGGGCTGAGTTTTTTGTTAATAGAAATGTAGAGGTTGTTTTTTCTGTTCAGAATGATACTATTGTTGTGACTAATGTTGGAAATGCTCCTTATAGTAAAGAAGTTAGAGTTGATATTGGAGAAGATGTTGTGTATAAAGATGTAGAGGTTGAAATTGGAGAAACAAAAAGTTATAAATTAAATGCACCAGATGGAGTTTATGATATTTATATTTCTGATGAAGCCAAGGATTATTCAAAAACTGGTGTTTCTTTGACAGGTAATGCTGTTGGTATAGATGAAGTTAATGAGGGTAAGTTAACAATTTGGGTTTTGGTTGTTGTGTTTATAGGAATAATTTTTGTTTTAGCTGCAATATTTGTTATTTTACAATTTATGAATAAGAAAAAGAAAAAAGGAGTAATTAAGGAGGAGCATCATGATGTTGTTCATCATAAAGTTGAACATCATAAGAAAGAGCATCATATAATTCCTCATCATGAAAAAAAAGATTGGCATATGCCTTTTCCAATTGGTGTAAAGGAACATAAAATTCCTCATCCTTCTGGAATAAAACCTGAAGAACATCATAAGAAAGAGCATCATAAACCTAGAGAACCTGCAATAAAAAAACAAGAGAAAAAAGAAATTAAGGAATTTGATGTGAAGAAAAAAGTTCTTTATGATGATTTTAAGAATTTAGATAATGTTAAGTTGTTGGAAGCTGAGCATAGTCTTGTTAGTAAAGGTTCAAAAGAAAAATCTGTTTTTGTTGGATTAAAGATTAAGAATTTTAAAACAATTAGAGAGAGAAAGGGAATTGGTTATGATTTGATTAGTGATATTATTTATTATATGTCTGCTAAGAAAGGAGCTGTGTATCAAACTCATGATTATATAATTGGTATTTTTATTCCAAGGATTACTAAGAGCTACAAAAATGAGAAGTTAGGAGTTTCTGTTGGTAAGAAAATTGTTGATGAGATAGTTGACCATAATAGAAGATATGCTGAAAAAATTAATTTTGGGATTGGAATAACTTCTGGAAGTATTATTTTTCAAAAAGAGGGAGATAAAGTTAGTTTTACAAGTTTGGGAACAGAATTGAATAATATTAAAATTATTGCTGAGAAAGCTGAGAAAGATATATTGATAAGTGAAAAAGTAAATAAAGAATTAGATTCTTCTGTTAAGACTGTTTTGAAGGATGATTATTGGAAACTTTATGCAATTGATAAGATGATTGATAGAGGAGCTCATGATAAATTTATTAACTCGTTTTTGAAGAGACAGACAGAAGAGAGGAAAAAAGGAGATAATACTTATTCTTAGTAGTGAAAAGATTTTGAAAAGATTTTTAAAGAACTACATAGATTAATAAGTATGACAAGTGATAGAGTTAAGATAGCGATTGCAGGTGTAGGAAATTGTGCTTCTAGTTTGATTCAGGGAATTCATATGGCTAGAGATCCTGATTGTCAAGAAGAAGCTAGAATTGGGATTGCTCATCCTGTAATTGGTGGTTTTGGAGTTGAAGATATTGATGTTGTTGCTGGTTTTGATATTGATTTAAGAAAAGTTGGAAAAGATGTGGGAGATGCTATTCATGCTAAACCTAATAATACTAAGGTGTTTTATGAAGGTGTTCCTCATTTAGGAGTTGAAGTTTTAAGAGGACCTACATTAGATGGGTTTGCAAGAGAAGCTATGCAAAGTGTTTCTGAAGATAGAAGATTTGTTGAATCTGATATACCTGAAAAAGATTTTAGTGAAGTTGTTGGATTATTGAGAGAGTCAGGAGCTGATATGTTAATTAATTATTTGCCTGTTGGAAGTGAAAAAGCAACTGAATTTTATGCTGATGCTTGTTTGCATGCTGGTATTGGATATGTTGGAGCTATTCCTGTTTTTATTGCTTCTGATCCAAAATGGATACAGATGTTTGAAGATAGAGGTTTAGTTTGTGCTGGAGATGATATTAAAGCTCAGATTGGAGCTACTATTACTCATAGAACATTGACAAAAATGTTTCAAGATAGAGGAGCTGTTTTAGATAGGACATATCAACTTAATACTGGTGGGAATACTGATTTTTTAAATATGAAAGATCAATCTAGATTAGAAAGTAAAAAAACTTCTAAGACAGGAGCTGTTCAGTCTCAGCTTGATGTTCCATTACCGGATGAAGATATTCATATTGGTCCGAGTGATTATGTTGCTTGGCAAAATGATAATAAAGTTTGTTTTATTAGGATGGAGGGGAGGGGGTTTGGTGGCGTTCCTCTTAATTTAGAATTAAGATTAAGTGTTGAAGATTCTCCAAATTCTGGAGGAGTTATGATTGATGCTATAAGAGGTGTAAAAGTTGCTCAGAATAGAGGAGAAAAAGGATTATTAAGAGAGGTTTCTGCTTATTCATTTAAACATCCTCTTATTCAATTATCTGATCCTGAAGCTAGAGAAGCTTTGGATTGTTATGTTGAAGGAAGAGTTTTGCCTGGGCCAATAAGAGTTAAGCTTTATGATTGATTTTTTAGAAAAGCATTTACAATAGAATTTTTAACTTCTGGGTGTTTTGTTTCTAATTGATTTATGAAAGTTATTATTGAAGAGTTAGATTTTTTTACAGGGTTTTTCATTCTTTTTATTTTAGCATAGAGTTGTATTTCTGAATCTGATAAGAGGTAGAGAGGGTTGATTGTTTTTTTGAAAACTGGTGAAGATTGAGAAAGTTGTTTGTGAGATTTTTTTATTATTGTGTTTATTATTTCATATGCTTCATCGTCCATGCTTGATCCTGAGATTGTTTTGTTGTGTTTTGATGAAGGGGATATTGTAAGTTTGATTCCTCTTGTTTGTGTTAGTTGTTTTATTATTGGATATATGACTGGGAAGTTTTTTTCTGTGTGTTTAAAGAGGAGGGAGTCAGAGTTTTTCAACATTGAGAATTTTCTGATTGTGTAGTAAATCTTTTTTTCAAAATATCTAATAAAGTGTTGTTTGCAGAGCTGTTGCTTATTTGTGAATGTGTGGACTGGTTTTTGTTGGCAGTTTTTGCATGATTTCATTTTATATATTACTAGGGGTAAGTTTATAAGTTTATATTTTGATTATTGTGTAGAAGCAACTGACATATGTCACCTGCGTGCACAATTTTGATTATTGGGAATGAGATATTGGTATAGAGCTGTTTTGTTAAGAGGACATGAAGGTGCAAGAAAACAAAAGGAATTAACAGCTTATCTTTTTGCAGAAAATCCTGTTGAAGTAAGAGATAGAATTATAGAAATGCCAGCAGTTAGAGGAAGATATAAAAGTATAAGAAGAATATCAGATGATCAAGCTATGAGATTAGAAAAAAGAATTGTTGATGAAGGAAGAATTACATTAGAGAAAGCAAGAGAAACTTGGTATTATCCAGATATTAATTAATTTAATGACAATTAACTGAAAGATTTAATTTTATGTTTAGAATATTTCTGAATTAATTTCTTTGCTTGTTCTATTAAAGATTTGTCTTTTACTAAAGCTGTTGGGCCTGGCTGTTGGGGTGTTATTTTTATTCCTTTCTGCTTCTCTAAAATTAGATTATCTTGGTGGTTTTTTCCTAAGATTATTTTTGATGCTTCAAAGTGTCTTCCTATAGACAGGAGTTCTATGTCTGTTTGGGTTATGTCTTTGTTGGGAAGAATTTGTTCTAGTTTTTTGCAATATTCTTTTTCACATAATAAACAACCTCCGCCAGGAGTTGGGAAATCTATTTTGTATTTTTTTGCTAGAGCTATTTGTGGAACTCTTCTTCTTCCTTTAATATCTAAAAGTTTTGATCTGTCTATTAATCCTTTTTTTTCATAATCTGTTTCTGGAAGAAGTTTTGCTGATAAAGGACGGAGAATTTTATTTTTTAGTTTTGCTTGTGTTTCTATTTCGATTAATGCTTTTTTGTGTTGGGAAAGAGGACGTTCTCCTAGAACTTCTCCTGTTGCTATTATTTCTGCTCCTATTTTTTTTGCTATTGATTTTGCTTTTTTAAACATAAATAAATGACAGTCTATGCAAGGGTTTAGAGCTGTTCCTCTAGTGTGTTCTGGGTTTCTTAACATGTTTATGTATTCTTTGAAAAGTTTTCCTTTTGTTACATCTTTAACATGTAATTTTATTCTTTGTTTTTGTGTGAATCTAAATACACAAAGTTTATCTGAGCAACATCCTCCTCCGAATGGGAGCTGAAAGAAAACTGCTTCTACGTTTTCTTTTCCTAGTTGATCTTGTAGGACTTTTATTGCTAATCTTGAATCTAGGCCTCCTGAGAATAGGACGAGGGCTTTTGTTTCTTGTTTATTTTTGTTCATAAAGTTAGTTATGATTTTGAGTATATAAAAATTTATAAGGAGGAAATTAAGTTAGAATTATACAATGACAGGAGAAAGATCAACTTATGTTTTTGGGGTGGATATGAGAGATGAACAATTGAGAAGAACTGTTGAGGGTCTTAATATTGGTATATCTCCAAGAGTTCCTCAATGGGGAAAATATAGTTTTAGAGATTCAGAAGGAAAAGAAGTATTTTTGAGAGTAGTTGATGCAGAGAGTGGGCAGAGTGGACAAATATGGGTTAGTAATCATCCTGAGGTTGTACAAGAAGCTCTAAGAAAGAGGAGAGTTTCTTATAAAGGACCTACTAGAGTTGATAAAGATTTAATTCAAGATCCTGATAATGAATTTGTTGGACCTATAAATTATGCTCATCAGGAAGATTTTGGAGATATTGTTCAATGAAAAATCATATGATCAGGAATTCCAAGATAGTTAAAGACTTCTTTGAATTCATTTAATTGTTTTTCAGAAACACCTGAGCTTCTTAAATAAGAGACTACTGATTCTGTAAAACAAAAAGGGCATACAGAGTGATGTTTTTGACAAGATATACAGGTTGTAGTAGAATTGTCTGTCATTCGATCACTCTGCTGCCCCAGAACCTCAGTTGCATTTTTACAAATTTTTTTTAATCTCTCTGTCTTGTCTTCAGCCCAAACAAGAATTTCGTGAGATAAACAGGAAGGACAAAGAGGATTAGTAATTGCTTGGCTACAAAGAACACATACAGAAGATGGATTTTTTATATATTTGTTAATCATTTTAATTTATGTTCAAAGCCCAGGATTTATGAAGGACTTAGAAACAAATGGTAGAGAATTTAGTGTAACAATCCCAGACTGGTCTAATAAGTAACATAGAATTCAAAAAATGAAAACTTTTGTCTGTGATTTCCATACCTATGATAATACTATTTTGTATATAAATATTGTGGTGAGGTTTTGGTTATTGGGGAGGGGTGACAGTAAGATTTATGAAAGATTTTTAAAGATTGATTTATTAATTGGAAAAGATTTTAAAGATAAGTTAGTAGTTTCTTTGAAGATGATACTTATTTAAAGCGAGATATTATAGTAATACAATAGAAAGGATATAAAATGAAGGTATCAAGTTTAGCTTCTGGAAGTTCTGGAAACTGTTTTTATGTGGAGAATGGAAACGATGCTCTACTTGTAGATGCAGGGATTTCTTGTAAGCAGATTTGGGAGAGGATTTCTGAAGTTGGTGGAGATGTGAATAAAGTTAGAGGAGTTTTTGTAACTCATGAACATTCTGATCATGTTCGAGGAGTAGATGTTTTTGCTAGACATTTTAATGTTCCTGTTTTTGCTCCAAAGAAAGTTGCAGAGAATTGTTTTTTATGTTCTAATCAAGATTTGATTCAGCCTTTTATGAAAGATGAAAATTTTAAAATTGGAAGTTTGAATATTCAGTCATTTCCTAAATCTCATGATGCTCTTGATCCTGTTTCTTATAATATTGAAAATGGAGCTAAGTTGTCGATTATAACTGATATTGGTTTTATATCTGATAATGTTAAAGATTTTATTACTGATTCTGATTTTTTGATTATTGAGAGTAATCATGATAAGAATATGTTGATGGAAGGACCGTATCCGTGGTTTTTGAAAAATAGAATTAATTCTGATAGAGGTCATCTTTCGAATTTAGATTCTGCTGTTGGTGTTTTACAATATGCTCAACCTCATTTAAAGAACTTGATGTTGGCTCATTTATCACAGACAAATAATACTCCTAATTTAGCTTATAATTTTTTTAAGAATGTTTTGAAAGATAATAAAACTTTGAAACCTAATTTGATTGTTGCTGATAGATTTTCGACTTCTGATTTACTTAAAGTTTAATTGTTGTTTTAGAGAGTATAAATGTTTTTAAAGAAATAATTGATGTATTATTATGAATGTTAGAGATTTGGGGTTGAGATGGTTGAATCCTGATAGATTGTTTGATGAAATTTCAAGAACTATGCCTGGAAGCCAAGTTGTTTGTTATGGGGCTTTTAGACCTACAAAATTAACATTGCCTATAAGAAAGTTGTGGAGAGATTTTAAATTTGGCCAGTTGGTAGATGTTCGAGTAAAAGCTCCTGTTTTTTATAGTAGTAATGAAGAAATTTATAGAGTTGGAAGTTTGTTGGTTGTTTCAGGAGTTTATAGAGAAGATGTTGATTATGAAGATGCTTGTCCAAGAACATTTGAAGAGATGAGATTTAAGTTGGGGATGAATGTTCCTGTTGAGGAAGAAGGAAGAATGATTATTGGTTCTACAACAGTAAAAGCTAGTAGTAAATCTGGAGAACTTAAAGGATACTTTAGTAGGAGAGTTAGTAGAGAGGATGAAGGACTTCCTTATAAGAATAGGTTACCGATGAAAGAGTGGTTTTTTAGGGAGGGGTTGGGTCCTCAAGAAGTTGATGTTGAGGAGTTGTTTGCATCTCCTGAGAGAACAGAAGAAAGTCAAGTTAATGGTGAGGAAGTAGGATGATAATATTTTTACATTCTGTCTAACAAAGCAATTCTTTTATCTAAACTTGGGTGAGTAGAGAAAAAGTCTGATTGTTTTTTATCTGCAGATGCGTCTGATTTTGCTGGGTCGTTCATGAATAAAGGATTGATTGCTCCTGAGACTTTTATTGGTTTATCATTTTTTATTTTCTTTAGTGCGTTTTTTAATCCTGTTGGTGTTCGTGTGAATTTAACTGCTGTTGCATCTGCTGTGAATTCTCTTTTTCTTGAAATTGAAAGTTGGACAATTTGAACAACAATTGGAGCTAGGATTGCTAAAACAATTCCTATTATCATTATTATTGCTTGACCTTTTCCATCTCTGTTTCCTCCGCCTCCTCCACCCCGTGAGAACCACAAACTTCTTAAAAATATTTGAGAAATTATTGCAATCATTCCCACCATAACAGCGACGAGAGTCATGAATCTAATGTCATAGTTTGCAATGTGGGAAAGTTCGTGAGCTAAGACTCCTTCTAGTTCTTGTTTGTCTAATTTTTGTAAGGCTCCCTCGGTTACGCATATTACAGCGTGTTCAGGGTCACGGCCAGAAGCGAAGGCATTGATTTGTTCTGATTTCATTACATAAAGTTTAGGCATAGGAAGTCCTGATGCTAGAGTTAGTCCTTCAACTAGATGATAGTATTGTCTATGTTCTGTTTGTGAAGCTAGTTTTGCATTAACAGAAGCTAGAGCTATTTTATGTGAATTGTAATAAGAAATTAAAATATAAGCTAAGGATATTATGATTGCAAGAATCATTATGATAAAAAAGAATCCTGGGTCTGTTAACAGAGAGATTACATATCCGAATGCTAAAAAAACTAGGAAAATTATGAATATTAGGAAGAATGATTTTCTTTTGTTTGATGCTATTTGATTGTGGAAGACAATTCTTGGAAGTTCTTTCATGTTTTATTATAAGGATTTAGATATATAAATGTTAATGATAAGTTTTATAAGTGTATATTATCTGAGGAAAATTATTGGAAGGAGACATTTTGATAGGACTTTGTATGGGCCGCGACATCCTAGAGCTAACTCTTATGTTATTAATGGAAAGCATAGAATTAGTTTGGTTGAGAGTTTAGGAACAGATACTGCTTATGTTTTAATACAAGGGTTAGGTGCTGAAAGAGGTAATGGTTATTGGGAGATGCAGGAATTAATTGTTGAAGGAGGAAGACCAAATAGTTTGAATAGTTTGAAGATTCCAGGCCAAGAAGAAGAAAAAACTGATGAAGATTTTAAAGGGTATGTTCAGTTGGTTGATATGTTTGAAGTAAGAGATGGGATAAATCGTGAAGGATTTCCAAGAAGAACAAAAGAAGGAATTGTAAAGATAAGATTTAAACCTAATGAAAGAGTTTGGTTTAAAGTTCAAGAGGTTGATAGTCCACATAAAAAATGAATAAAGATCATTTGAAGAAAAGTTGTGAGAAAAAATTTCCAGATTCTGATTATAGTAGATTATACTGGTTTATGGAAGAAGTTGCTAAGTTGAATTTTTGTGTTGCTACAGGATGGGAAGCTGATGAAGTTAGTGTATCAAAAGATTGTGCAATTAGAGGGAGAATTTTTAAGACCACTAAAAATTATACTAGATTACAAATGCCTAATGGGAAAGAAATTAAATTAGACAGATTAACTTATGAAGATATTGTTAGGTATTTGCCAGTTAGAGGTTTTGAAGGACAACATAGACATTGTGATGCTGATAGTTTTGATCATCCTGAGATGAGAGAGTGATTGATTCAAATCAGGCTTTGCCATGATTTTCCTCTAAGAAATTTATTAATTGAGAGAAATTTTAAGGGGTGTGATTAGTTTGATTGTTAAGGGAAGAGATTTATTAAAAAATTTAATCAAAACTTACATCAAGCTCGAGCCCACA
>JAHIVP010000044.1 GCA_018816335.1 Nanobdellota archaeon
ATGATAAATTGATTCTCCGAACTTAGAAATCATCCCCCTCTTTACTTTTGTCTTATTATCTCCAACTTTAATTATCTTCATATTCATTACCTAGTTTATTTAAACATAACTAAAAACACTTATTTAAACATAATCGTGATAAAACATAGTCAATCTAAAACATTGTGTTCTAAAACATTTGTTTCATAATGAGATAATCTAGTAATTGCTTGATCTTTATATAAAGGATCTTCTTCTCTCCCTTCACAAGTTTTCAAAATCCCATGAAATTCTCTCTTTTCTTCAGGAGTTCTCCTCCTCAATGCTTCAGTAATTGCCCCCAATTCTATATTTTCTTCTCTTGTTAAAGTCTCTTTATTCATTAACTCAATATAACTATCTTCTGCATCTCCAACATTATCTAAATATAAGATATAATACTGTCTAAAGCTTTTCTGATCTATTCTTAATTTTAATTTAGCTTTCTTCTTATCTAACCAGTCTTTTGTTCTTTTTCCCCAATTTTTTCTATGAGCGCTCTTCCCAATATAAACCCCCACCCCTCCCCCTATCAATGTCCCCCATATAGCAGAATTATAAATTATTTGTCTTTGTGTCTCACCATCAATAATTCCTACCATCTTAGCAAAGAAAGTTCCAACAGTAGATAAAACCACAGGCAAAACCACCCCACCCCCTCCACCAAAAACCATAGCTTCTTTCTCAGTTATTTCTTCTAATTTAATATCCATCTCGTATGATTTAGAATTAATCTGTTTTTAACTTTTGCTATTTCAACAAACTCTTTATATCAACTTTCTTCCTTTTCTTCTCAACCCACCCAACTTGAGAATTCAACAACTCTTTCAACTGCCCCCAATTCTCCTCCATTGTCTCCCTTTCCTTAGCATAAAAAATCCCCTCTGGAATCTTATCATCCTGCCCCTGCTCATAATCCCACTGATTAGCTAACTTCATTGCCTCTGCCTTATCCTTAATATTATTCCCATGAATCCTATAAATATGTTCATCTAAAAAACCAACATCATTATGAAACTGAACACAAGGCTGCAAAACCTCAACAAATGAAAACCCTTTATGTTTAATTGCTTTCTCAAAAACCTCTTGCATAAATTTCAAATCTTTAGAATAAACTCTTGCAACAAACGAAGCCCCAGCACTTAACATTAAACTAACAGGATTTATAGGTTCTTCAAAAACACCAAGAGGATCAGCTTTACTTTTAAAACCCTGCTCAGAAGAAGCAGTTGCCTGTCCTGTTGTCAAAGCAAAGTTTTGATTATTATGAACTACCATTGTCATGTTTGGATTAAATCTAGCAGCATGAATTAAATGAGCAATTCCTTCATAATAACTTCCTCCATCTCCAGCAAAACCAACAGCAGTTAAATTAGGATTTCCAATCTTCATTCCTAATAAAGTTGGAATAACTCTTCCATGCAAACCATAAATTCCCCCAACATTAATATAATCAAATATTTTCGGAGCACACCCCACCCCTGTTGAAATAACAATATCCTCCTGCTTAACTCCCTCTTCAATTAATTTCTTAAAAACATTTTTAACACTAGATAAAATACTAAAATTCCAACACCCCGGACACCATGTATTTTCCTGTCCTGTTTCCATATTAACTGTCATCTTATCTCCCCCAACTTTTCAATTGTACCTTCCCAAGCATAAGGAAGTAATTCTTTTAATTTAACTTTTTCTGAATTTGAAACAATAACTTCAGAATTCCAATTCTTTTTACTCAATTGATGAATCATCTCCCTACATTTTCCACATGGAGGGATTACTTCATATTTTTTTGTTTTCTCATCATACCCAACCGCAACAATGGTTTTGATTATCTTCTCCCCATTTGAAATCATATTTCCAATTGCTTGGTATTCTCCGCAAGATCCGATTCCACAGTAAAATCCCAAAGATACTCCCTGAAAAACATTTCCTTTTTGAGTTACCAATACTGCTCCCACACTCCCAGTATCAATTAAATTAACAGGACGTGATTTTACAATTATCTCCTTTGCTTTTTTTATTAATTGATTATCTTCTTTTGTTAGTTTCATCTTTTATTCAATTCCTCCACAAGCTCATCTTTAGTAAAAACTCTCCCATCATATTTCAAAATCTTCTCACTAATCTCAATCCCTGTCTTCTCTCTAATAATATCTCCAATTATTCCTGTTGAACTCTCTTCAACCAAAACAATCTTTGAAGCTTTTTCCAACTCCTTCTTAACTTGCTCAGCAGGAAAAGGACCTAAATATAAAATCTGCAAAAATTTCCAATCTTTCAATTCAGAAACAGCGTCGACAATAGCCCCTTTTGTCGAACCCCAACCTACAACAACTTTATCAGAATTTTTCTTTCCATGAATCTTAATTCTATCAAATTTTTTAATATCTTTTTTAATAGACTCCATCTTCCTCAACCTCTTATCAGCACTTTTTTTAGCAGACTTAGGATCTTCAGTAGTATATCCTTCTTCATCATGTTCATAACTACTACTTCTAGCAATTGAAAAACCAGCAACACTCCTCATAGAATATCCTTCTTTTGTATCTTCATAATTTTTATATAACTTAGAACCATATTTTTTTGTATCAACAGAACTTTCAATATCAATTAAATTAGGAACTTTTTCAAATGTACATTCAGATTCAGCTAAATGTTTATCACTTAAAATAATACTTAAAACTCTGAATTTCTCTGCAAGATACATTGCTTGATTTGTTAACTCAACAGACTCAACAACATCTCCAGGAGCAACAACAACTCTAGGCATTTCTCCATGAGAACTTTTCAAAGCCATATGTAAATCAGATTGAATAGAATAAGTTGGTAATCCAGATCCAGGTCCAGGCCTCATAGCTAAATAAACAGTCAAAGGAATCTCAGCCATCCCTTGCATACTCATTGCTTCTGTCATTAAATCATAACCTCCTCCTGCTGTTCCAATCATTGTCCGAGCCCCAACATGTGACGAACCTAAAGCAGCATTAGCAACACCAATTTCATTTTCAGGATGCATAACAATATAATCATAGTCCATTTGTTTAGAAGCTAAATAATGTAATGCTCCTGTTGAAGGTGTCATAGGATAACTCAAATAAACATCCATCCCAGAAGCAATCGCTCCAACTCCAACTCCCTCTGACCCATTCATAAAATACTTTTTCTCCTCACTTTTTTTAGGCATCTTCACATCTCCAGCATTTATCATATAACCAAACTCAGCAGCCTTCAAATCATCATTCAACAAACTCTTTCCAGCAAATCTCTCATTAATTTCATCAACAATAACTTTCTTCTCAACACCCAACATCCTCAGCAAAATCCCAGCATAAACAACATTTGTAACTCTTTTATCTAACTTATTTTTTATTACAATCTCATTAGCCTTAACCTCACTATCAGAAATCAAAACTCCTTCTGATTTCAAATTCTTAGAATGAATCTTCTTAGTATTCTCATCAATAGCAACAATAACATCATAATCTAAATCATGAATATGAACAGGTTTATCAGAAACACTAATAACATTAAAACTATGTCCCCCCCGTATTAAGCTCCCATAGTCCCGATAATTAAAAACATAATAACCCTGTTTAACAAGTAACTTCCCCACAAACAAAGCAAGCTCATTAATTCCCTGCCCTGCTTTTCCTCCAAGCAATATGTTCACCTTCATTTTGATATAAACTATAGAAAAATTTGTTATATAAATTTATGGTTGTGACAAATCTTTAAATATCCCACCCCCCTCCCCACTCCAGTTAAAATGTCAAATAATGGACAACGACCCCCATGCACATCTCCACAAAATAGATGCTACCATTCTGCAGAATGCCCTGACCTTTTAAGATATCATATTACTTGTAGATTATTCCCATCAAATGGAAATGGAAATGGAAAACTCCCAAGACCTCCTCTTTATTGCGAAACAAACCCAGAAGTACTTCAATCAACATTAACCCATGCGATAGTGAATGAATTAGGAATCAAAGAAGAAACTCTACGACCCAAAAGTGTGCTTCCTACAGACATTTGTCACTAGGCTAAATTAAGATTATTAGTTCATTTCATTCACTGAATATTATAACTCCAAATCCCGCTTCGCTTGAATTTTCCGTAGATAAACCAAATTAATAACATGATTAAATCAATCTTCTTCAATTAATACTTTCTTATAAAATTTGGCCGTGGCGAAGTCTGGACAAATTCCAATATGGATCTTTTTCTTGATTTTGCAAAAAGATCTATTAGAGATTTTATTCCTAAATCTCTTTATTGTTGCGAAGCAAC
>JAHIVP010000008.1 GCA_018816335.1 Nanobdellota archaeon
CATAAACTTAAATAACTCCCAACCCCAAAAAACAACATGGCAAAAAAACAACAAGGACTACTAGCTCAACTAGTAGATCAATATCTAGATATAGTTGAAGGAAAACCAACACCTGAACAATTAAGAGAAATTGAAGCAGGATTAGTCAGAGGATTAGGTCAACTCTGCAATGTAAAAAACGGAGTTCTAATTCCTTCATCTCAAGAATCTACAGGAGTTAAATATGTTTTATTAAATGGAGATGGAAAACATCTTATTCCCTCAATTTATGGAGATGCTGTTTTCAACTCTTTTCTAAAATCCGGATTAATACAAGAACATGAGGGTAGATATTCATTAACTAGAATTTGTACAGGTTCTCATTAATCTAATTCCTCCTCAAGCAAACTCCGCCCCCTCCCTTTCCAAACTTCCTTCAACTTATCCTCAATAACAGAAATACCAATACAAACTCCCAATGCCCCTAAACCCAATGCACCATATACAACTAAATCTCTAGCAAAAGAATAAACCTCTTCCATAATATAATTAAACATTTAGAATTAATAAATCTTACTCACATAACCCTATAAACCCTCTCAACCAACTCCCTCTTATCCTTTCCAATAAAAAACCTAGCTACTCTATTTTCCCTAATTTTCTCAAATAATTCTTTTTGATAACCATTACACTCCCCACCCATTATCTCACCTAAAGCTATCTTCCCTCTTTTTGCTAAATCATATCCTTCAGTAATTCTACTTTCTCCAACAATTAATCCAATTAAACCTAAACTTATAGAACCAACATAAATCGCACTTTCTAAAAGACCAATTGAACTCACCTCTACACCCATAATTAATAATAGAAATATAGATTTTTAAATTTTACTTAACATCAAAAGAATTAAATATATCCTAATATTAGTTTATTAATGACACCACAAGAAGCAAGAGAATACCAACAAAGAATAAAACAAGAGAGAGAAGAATTAAGAGATTTTATAGATAGATATAGTATTGGAGAAACAGTAAGACAAAGTAGGGAAGCTTATCAAGAATGTTTGCCTTCACATTTTCGTCCAAAATAAATCTCACCCAACCTTGAATCTAATTAGTAGCTCATTTCATTCGCTAAATTAATAACTCCAAACTGGACTTTGTCGCAGTTTTCCATGGAAAAAATTTATTAAGTTGAAAAGATTTTAATGATATTAATCATAGAGTTAGAAATTTATAAATAAATCTATCCCCTAGAATATAATTACTTAATTTTAGGAATATTTAAATAATCAATAAAAACCTAATTTTATGAGAAGATTATTAATCCAACCAATTGAAGCTCTTCCAACAAGAGCTAACACCCTATATCCTAATTCATTAAGATATCTGGAAAGAGTTATTAAATCTGGAAAGCCTCTTCTCCCAACAATTGTGATTGAAGATGAAGAAGGACTATTAACCGGAGATGGAAATCATAGATTAACTTTAGCATTACAAATGAGGATTAGAATAGCTACAGATTTAATTGAAATTGGAGATAAATACACATTCCCTGATGGAGTTACAAGATTATTAGAGCCTAGATATTTTAGTTGCGTAAGAGCATTTAGAGCCATCGCGCTCACAAAAGGATGGAAAACATTTCAAGATTTACTCAATGATACTCCTTATTTTCAACAATCTACTTAAACTTACTCAAAGGAGTAAACTTCTTCCAAGAATTCTCAAAAATATTCTCTAAAGCACCAGCAAAAAACTCAGTATTAATCCAAACCCCAATATCATAATTAGGATGAACTTTATCATCATCTAACAACATAAACACTAACTGTGTAGAATCAACAACAGCAAATCTAGCTTTAACTTTTTCCATATTTCTAATCTCAGCAACCTTACTCATTTCCTTAGCAATTTTAATATTATCAGAAGTAATAGGAGCAGCCACCCTTATTGTCACTCCTCTTTTCTTAGCTTTTTCCAAAGCAGGCATCAGTGCTTCAAGTTTTCTATTTAACCCATCAGCACTTGTAACAATTGTAACAGAACTCTCAGCTTCCCTAACCATCATATCCAAATGATTATACATATTTTGTCTTCCTTTCAAACTTCCAGTTAAATCAGAAGGTTCAATAAACTTCACCCCTGTAGTAAACAAATTATTCAACTCTCCAAGAACTTCATCTCCTTTTAATTTTTCTAACCTCTTTGACTTCTCTTGTGCATTCACAATCAAATTCCTTTTAACTCTTTCCACAACCTCGTCAGGTTTCAGCGCAACAAACTTAATTGGCTTACCCAACTTCATCACAATAAACCCTTTCTTTTCCAGACTCTCTAGAATATCATATGTCCTTGATCTAGGAACATCAGAAATATTACTAAGCTCACCAGCACTAGAAGTTCCTCGAGAAAGAAGTGCAGCCCAAACTTTAACCTCATATAAATTAAGGTCAAAGATTTTTCTCAACCTACTCAAAAATTCCTCTTTAACTATCATTGTTATTATTCTGAGGATTATTTCATATTTAAATGTTTTTGTTTTTAGGACTATTCAAGAAAAGTAAAATTTCACTACAACTTAAGAGAGAATACCAATCAACTTAAACTTTTTTCACTGAAACTCCGAACTCTTTGCCCTTAACTTCAAATTTATCAAATTTCTCTGTTTTATCGTCGGTAAAAATATCAATTTTCTTTGAATTAGTTCTCTCTTTAATAAACTTTTCTTGAGATTTTATTCCTTTTTCCATCTCTTCATCAACAAAAATTTTAAGCTCAATAACATCTTCTTTAACTAACCCTTGGTTCTTTCTCTCAGCCTGAATCTTTCTAGATAATTCTCTAGCAAACCCTTCAGCTTCCAACTCAGGAGTCATCTTTGTATCAAGCTCAATCTCCAACTCTGTTTCTTTAGCAGATTTAATTTCAACTTCCTTAACATTCAACTGAGATTTAATAATTTCTTCCAATCTCTTAACAGCTTTCTTAACTTTTGAAAAAACAGTTATCTTCGGTAATGGCCACTTTAATCCAATCTGCTCCTTATCTCTAACAGCCAATCCTTTTTCAATCACTTGCTTAACAAACTCAACTTCTGCCTCAAGCTCCTCATCAATTTTCTTTTTATCAAACTTCGGCCAATCACATAAATGAACACTTTCCTCAGAAACAATATTCTTCTCTTTCAAATCCTGCCAAGCTTTCTCAACAACAAAAGGAATCATAGGAGCACAAAGTTTCAACAAACTAACATAAACTTCTTTCATAACAAACTTCACATTTTTATCATCATCAGAAATTCTATCTCTAACAAACTGAATATACCCTCGAGAAAAATCATTCAACCAAAATTCTAAAACAGCCCGAGCATAAAGATGAGGATGCATCTCATCCATCTCATCACTAGATTTCTTGATTAAGTTATTTAATTTTGAAATTATCCATTTGCCAGCAAAATCCTCACCATCTCTGCGCGAAGACTGCAATCTCTTCAGAGTTGAAGTTCCCAAAAATTCCTCAGAATTTTTTAGGAGCGCAGTCTTAGATTTTGTGGCGCCGGAAAGCTTTGCTTTACGAGCGTCTTCGATCTTACTAGATTTCCCTCCCTTTCCATTCTCTATAAGTCTTCCTAAATTAAATAAAACATTCAAATAATTTCTAGGCTCTCTAGCAACATTATATCCAAATCTTAATTCTTGCGAAGGATCTTGCAAAGCATACATTAACCTCATAACATCAGCTCCAATTTTCTCAACAGCGTCGTCAAACCAAATAGCATTACCTTTTGATTTATGCATCTCATTTCCTTTTTCATCTTTCAAAGTTTCATAACCAAACATTGATTTAAATGGAGCCTTTCCAACTAAAGTTGTACTCGCCCAAAAAAGAGCATTAAACCAACCTCTAAATTGTCCAGGCATATTTTCTGAAATCATATCAGCAGGAAACCATTTCTCCCACTCTTTTTTATTATCTAAATAAGGTCCTATCGTCGACAAAGAAACAATTCCAGCATCAAGCCAAGCATCCCCAACATCTTCAATTCTCTTAACATCTTTCCCACACTTATCACACTTAATTAAAATATCATCAACCCACGGCCTATGAATCTCAGGAAGTTTATCAACAAGTTTAGCATCAACAGCTTTTTTCTTCAACTCTTCTAAACTTCCAAAAACATGAATCTCTCCACACTCACATTCCCAAATAGGAAGAGGAAGACCCCAATATCTTTTTCTAGAAATCAACCAATCCCCCATATTATTAAACCAATCTTCTTGCCTAATCTTTCCATACTCAGGATACCACTTTATCTTTTTATTTTCCTTAATCAATTTCTCTCTCATCTCATCACCCTTAATATACCACTCATCAACTAATCTAAAAACTAATTCTTCTCCACATCTCCAACAATGAGGATAACGATGTTTGTAAGGTTCAATCTTGTAAACAAATCTTCTCTGCTCTAAATCTTCTAAAACCATATCATTAACTGCAGAATATTTTTTCAAACTAAATTCTTCATAACCTTCTTTGTAAATCCCAGCATCATCTAAAGGAGAAATTGCAGGCATCCCTAATTTTTTTCCTAATTGAAAATCTTCACTTCCACAACCAGGAGCAATATGAACAATTCCAGTTCCCTCTTCTTCACTAGCCAAATCCCACAACACAACTTTATGAGGAGAATCTTTTTGTGATTCAAATGAAGCATAAGGCATAACATATTCCATTTCCTCTAATTTCTTTCCTTTAACTTTCTTCAAAATCTTAGAGTTTCCTTGCAACTCACTAACTCTTTTCTCAGCTAACCAATACTTTACTCCTTCATTATCAACTAAAACATAATCAATCTTTTCATTAACAGCAATAGCAACATTTGCAGGAACAGTCCAAGGAGTTGTAGTAAAAATCAAAAAATATTCATCAGGATTATTCTTTAATGGAAACTGCATAAACAAAGCTTTATGAGTAACATCAATATAACCTTCAGTAACAATATCATGTTTTGACGAAGCTGTTCCACATCTTCCACACCACGGCACAGCATCCTTACCCTTATACAACCAACCATTATCAAAATACTTTTTCAACAACATCCAATTATGCAACTGATTTCCATCACTCATTGTATAATAAGAATTATCCCAATCCATCCACATTCCTAATTTAATCGATTGCTCTGTCTGAATCTTAGAAAACTTTTCAACTCTTTTTCTACACGCTTTAACAAAATTCAAAATTCCATACTCCTCAATTGCTTTTTTATCTTTTAATCCTAAATCTTTTTCTTCCTCTCTCTCCACCCAAAGCCCTTGACAATCAAATCCATTTTGATATCGCAGTTCATGTCCTTGCATTGCTTTAAACCTCTGAAACAAATCTTTGTATGTCCTTCCCCATGCATGATGAACACCCATAGCATTATTAGCAGTAATTGGACCATCAAGAAAACTCCATTTCTTTTTTCCTTTATTTTTCTTTCTAAGTTTATCAAAAATCTTCGATTTTTCCCAATATGCAAGTATTTCTTTTTCTACTGTTTGAAAATCATATACCATGTTTATATCTCGCTATTTTCATTTAAATTTCTTTCTCTATTTTTAATATTAAGATAATAATTAAATCCCTTTTCCAAAGCTTCAATAGAACTCTGAATTATATTTTCATCAACTCCAACACACGAAAATTCAGCTCCATCTAAAAATCCCATCCTAGTTCTAACAACACTTTCAACACCTCTTGATTTAGCAATTCTAACACTATAATTAATCAACTTCAATTTTGTAATTTCAATATACTTCTTAGCTAAAACTTCAACTAGGGTCTTAAATAAAACATCAACAGGACCACCTTCAATCTCATTATTTGTTTCAATAACTTCATCTTCAACTTTAATTTTCAAAACACACTTGCTTTTCTTTCCAGATGTTTCAATATTCCACTCTAAAATTTTAAAATAATTTTCATATTTATTAAAATGTTTTTCAATAAGTATATATTGTTCAGCTTCGATATTCCCTAAATCATATCCCTCTTTTTCTAATTCTCCAAGCTCTTTCAAAACATTATTAATTTTTTCTCTTATTTTTTCATCTTTTTTATCTAAATCATATCCTAAATTTTTTGCAGCACTAACAACACAAGCAGCTCCTCCTAAAGAACTCAACATTAAACTATGATTCAAACCTAATCTCTCAGGAGTCACATGATTATATGAAGCCCCCTTAATATTAGCATCTATATGAACCCCGCCTTTATGAGTGAACGCCCTATCTGATACAAATGCCTGACCAATTTGTTTAGGTAAATTTGCAACTTCATAAACTAAATCACTCACTCCTTTTAATTTTTCCAAGTCCACATCTAAATCATATCCTTTCTTAAAAATAACCAATGGAATAAATTCACACAAATCTAAGTTCCCAACTCTCTCCCCCAAACCATTCATAGTTCCCTGAACCTGTTTAACATAATCTAATACTTCAATAGTATTTGCTAATGCCAATCCAGAATCATTATGAGTATGAATTCCTAAATCAACATCAGGAAAATATTTTTCTAATTCCTCTTTTGTAAACTTAGTAATTTCTTTTACTTCATCAGGCAAACTCCCTCCATTTGTATCACATAATATTAACCTAGTTGCTCCTCCCACCAATGCTGATTTTAATGTCTCAATAGCATATTCCTTATCACTCTTAAAACCATCAAAATAATGTTCAGCGTCGTAAAAAACTTCTATTTCTTTATCTTTCAAAAATTTAACACTCTCCTCTATCTTTTTTAAATTCTCTTCTTTTGAAATCTTAAGCTGTTTCTCAATATGCTCTCCCCATGTTTTTCCAAAAATACAAGCATACTTTGTTTTAGAATCAACAATTGATTTCAAATTAATATCCTCTTCAACATTCCCACTCAAACTAGTAGAACCAAAAGCAACAACCTTTGAATTCAAATTTAATTTTTCCACTTCCCAAAAAGCTTTTTTAACATCTTCATTAATAGGCCAACCCAACTCTATATAATCAACACCTAATTCATCCAACTCTTCAGCAATTGCTATCCTATCACCTATAGAAAAACTCACACCTCCAGCTTGTTCTCCTTCTCTTAATGTCGCGTCATATATTTCTAAATTCATCTTATATTCAGCAAGCCAGAAAATCAGCTTGCATTTTAAATAATAATTATAATTAAAGCAATAGCTGAGATAA
>JAHIVP010000045.1 GCA_018816335.1 Nanobdellota archaeon
ACAAAAAGAAATCTGGAACATGGAATCAGTAGACCCAGAAATAAAAGTAAGATTAACAGAAAAAACAGGTGAAGCTGAATTCAGAATGGTAGAAGGCTCAGATGAATTTATCCAACTAGAAGCTCTCCTAGCAAGTTTTGTTATGGCAGGGTTGGGAAAAAGTACAAATTAAAAACAAGAGGGAAATTAAAATGAGGAGAGGAAATTATTTGATAATCAACTATAAATTAATTTTAATCCCTTAATAAGGGAGGGAGGGTTGGGTTATTGTAAGGGATTAAAATTCACAAAAAATTAAAATGGGAATACAAGTTGAGTTTAATCCAGATTTAGCATTAAGAGCTTTTAACACAGAAGAAAGAGAACCAGAAGAATGTCTCCCTGAAAAACTAGAAACAGAAACAAAACATAGCTTCCTAAAAAAAGGTCAAAGAAATTATTGGTTAGAAGGAGAACTTCCTTTACTTGAAACAAAAGGAAATCAGCAATTATCAAGACCTCTTGCTAGTATAATAATATTAGAAATCACTCACTTTAAAAAAAATGAAGAAATATGGACTAAAGGAACTTATATAATAAAAGAAGTTTTTGATATTAATAATCCAAAAATAAATTTTGAAGGTATAAATAAAATAAAATGAAAGAAAATTCCGAAGGAACAAATTCAGAGGGAAAGTTCGCTAGAAAACCTAGTAGGTTGTCTAGCAAAGAAAAAACATTCTGTGAAAAATACCGCCCCTCTTGTTTCATAGACATCCAAGGCCAAGAAGCAGGAGTATTAAGAATAAAAGAATTTATAGATAATTTCAAATCAAATAAGAAAAACGCAATGCTTCTCCACGGCCCAGCAGGAACAGGAAAAACATCTCTAGCCCATGTTCTAGCAAAAGAAACAGGTTCAGAAATCATAGAACTAAATGCCTCTGATTTAAGAAACAAAGATCAAATAGACAAAATAGTAAGAACAGCAACACAACAAAAATCTTTATTTAATTCAAGTAAAATAATTTTAGTAGATGAAGTTGATGGAATATCAGTAGTTGACCGCGGCGGTTTGCCAGAATTAATAAAAATAATTCAAGACTCATTCTTTCCAGTAATAATAACAGCAAATGATATATGGGATTCAAAATTCTCAAGCCTAAGACAAAAATGTGAACTAGTTCAATTCAAAGATGTAAACTATTTAACAATCCTAAAAATCCTAACTGACGTCGCTTCTACAGAAGGTCTAGACATAGATCCAGACATGCTAAAGTCTATATCAATAAAATCAAAAGGAGACATCAGAGCAGCTCTAAATGACTTACAATCATCAGTAGAACTTACAACAGAAGAAAATATCTCAGAAAGAGATAAAACAACATCAATCTTCAATGCCCTACAAAAAGTTTTCAAAAACATGCCAAACAACGAAACAAAAAATGTCTACAATTCAGTAGATGAACCTCTAGATAAAATTTTATTATGGGTAGAAGAAAACATTCCAAATGAATATCAAGGTGAAGAATTAAAAAAAGCATATGATGCAGTTTCAAAAGCAGATGTTTTCAGAGGACGAATTTACAGACAACAACACTGGAGATTTTTAGTTTATCAAAACCTTTTCTTATCAGTAGGAATATCAGCAGCTAAAAAAACAAACAAACTAGGATTCACAAAATATGAACCACCAAAAAGAATATTAAAAATCTGGATGATGAATCAAAAAATAGCAAAAAAGAAAACTATTGCAGAAAAATATGCTAAATATGTTCATATTGGAAAAAAGAGAGCATTAAGAGAATTCTCAATAATCAAAAACTTCATCAAAGACCAAGACATACAAAAACAACTCAAATTAACAGAAGAAGAAGTTGAATACTTAACTACACAATAAATTTATAAATTCCTATCTATTATATAAAAAATGAATACTAGAGAAACAGACCACCAAAAAGAAAAAGATGAAAAAAGATCAGCTGAACCTAGTGACGCTGCTCAAGCCTATTATGATCATTGTATACAAGGAGCAAGAAATCATAGAGTATGTGGATGGAGAGCAGAATTAGCAAGATTAAATTATCCACCAACAAAATAATTTCCCCCCTATCATAAAATTATTCTTCAATTAATAAAATTCTTAAACGAAATCAGCGAGCAACGAGCTGATTGAGTTGGGGGTGGAGAAGATAAATTTAAAAAACAAATCACAATCTAATTCTATGAAAATTCGAACAAGAACACAATTAGAGCAAGAATTAGGAAGAGTCCCAGCAGGTGCTAAACCAATTATCCCAGGAAGATTATATTGTCTATGTTGTTGTGTATACAAAGCATATAAAACAGCTAATGATAATAGAAAACAAGAAAGAACTTCTTCTAATTAACTCTCATGACATAAAAACAAACCTGGTCTGTAAAACAAACTAAACTCCCTGATTCATCATCCTTAACTTCTACCAATGGCCTATCAAACTGTTTATCAGCAGGAAGAAAAGTCTTAACAACTCCAGTCCTCCACCCCTCCAACCCCTCATATGAAATCCTAACTCCTTCAAAAACATTAGAATCATCTTTACCAACCATTTTAAGAAAAATCAACACTGAGCAGCAGTATTACCACCACTAGCAGCAGCATTATAACCAAATCCAGGTGAAGGTGCAGCAGAACTTAATACTTCATCACAAGCTTCTGATGGCTCATTCATTGCAGAACAAATTGTAGCTAAGTAACTAGCAGAATCTCTTCCACTATTTGCTTGAACACCATTTATAACTAAAGTAGGACTTCCACCAACCCCATAACCCTGACTCAATGCAGAATCATCAGCATAAAATCCCTCAGCTTTATTAGCAACACAAGAATCTAACTTAGCCTTATTAACCTTAACTTCTGCAACACACCTCTCAGAATCTCCATCTTCTAAAAAGCACATCAAATAATCATTATACTTAGCTCCTTGCTCTTCTCTAATACAAACTTGTCTTGGAGTTTCATAAGGTTCTTGTTTATCTCCTTCATGCATATAATAATGAACAAACCTTATATTAAAATCAACATCATCACCTAAAGCTTCAATTGCTGGAATCATTCCTTTCTCAGCTTGAGTTCCATAAGGACAATGAGTCATTACAAATAATTCTACAACAGGCTTATCAGATTTAGGAATATCTTGAGGTGCTTGCTGTTGTGCTTGATCTCCTACAGGAGGACTCGCTCCAATTTCTTGAGCATTAGATATAAAATATTTTCCATCTTTTGTAATAAAAACAGGAATATCACCACCTTGATAATTAACAGTTACTTCATATAAATTTCCTTGGTCTTCAACACCAACTAATGTAACACCTCCACCTGTCATCCCATTCAAATAATCAACTAAAGTAGTAGAAGCATCTCCAGAATTAATAACATTTCCAGTAACTCCTGGCTTTAACATAAAGAACAACATCAAAACAACTAAAACTCCAAGAACATAAGTTGCATATTTCCAATGATTAACTTCAACATCATCACTAGATTCAGTTTTTGTTTCTTCTTTCTTTTCTATTTTTTCATCTGCCATATTAATTATATAAAAAACTCCTTTAAAAACATTTTGGTATTAAATAATCTCAATATAAATCATAAATTGTTTCAACAAAAATTTATAAGCTTCCTTATCTTCTAAAGTTCATGCCATATGATATCATAATCGGTCGTGATGAAACTGACAAAAAAAGATTTGGAAAAAAAGGACTAATATATTTAGGAAAAGGATATGTTAAAATGGGCCAATACACTTCTCTATCTAATCCAATTTTCATGGACATAGCTCGTTCTCATGTTATATTAATTGCAGGAAAAAGAGGTTCAGGAAAATCATACACTCTAGGTTCAATAGCAGAAGAACTAACAACTCTAACAGGAGAAGAAAAAAAGAATATTGCTCCTCTAATCTTCGACACAATGGGAATTTTCTGGACAATGAAATACAAAAACGAAAAAGATAGATTCCTTCTTTCAGATTGGGGACTTAAACCAAGAGAACTTCCTGTTCAAACATTTGTTCCATTTGGACACTATGACAAATATATAGAAAATCAAATTCCTGTTGATAAAAAATTCTCAATAAAAGCAAAAGACATGAAACCAGAAGACTGGATTTTAACTTTCAATTTATCAATGACAGAACCAACAGCAGTAGCAATTGAAAGAGCAGTAAACAGACTTTCAAAATTAAGAAAAGATTTTGATGTTGATGTTATTAAAGAAGAAATAAATAAAGATTCAACAACATCTCAAAATACAAAAAATTCAGCAGTAGGTTTATTTGAAGCAGCAGAAGGATGGGGAATTTTTGCAAACAAAGGAGAAAAAGGAACAGATGTTGATGAACTAACAACAGCAGGAAAAACAAACATCTTAGATTTAAGTGTATACAACGCAGTAGGAGCCTTCAATGTTAGAGCCCTTGTTATTGGATTAGTTTCAAGAAAAATATTTGAACAAAGAATGCTAGCAAGAAAAAAAGAAGAAATACAAACCCTTCATCACGGTTTAAATTATTTATCTTTTGACTTAAAAAGAGAAAAACCTCTTGTATGGATTTTTATCGACGAGATTCATGAATTTATTCCTCAAGATTATAAAACTCCTGCCTCAGATGCTTTAACACAACTTCTTAGAGAAGGACGTCAACCAGGAATCTCAATGGTAATGGCAACACAACAACCAGGAGTTTTATCTTACGACGCTATAACTCAATCTGACATTGTAATTGCCCACAGACTTACAGCAATGAAAGACATAGTAGCTCTAGAAAACATGATGCAATCTTATTTATTAAAAGATATTAAAAGATATTTAGATGAACTCCCAAATCTAAAAGGTTCAGCAATTCTTCTAGATGACAATTCAGAAAGAATCTATCCAATGAGAGCACGTCCTAGATTTACCTGGCACGGAGGAGAAGCTCCTATTGCAATCAAAGTTGAGAAAGAAAAATTGGAAGTTGAGAATGAAGAAGAAATATAATGCTGAGCCGAAGTGCCTGGCACGGTGAGTTTTTAGACTTTACAATATCCCAAAGGCAAATTAAAAAAAACAAAGTCTGGGGACGAATAAGGAGAAGCTCCTATTGCTATTAAGATTGATAAAGAGAAATTGGAAGTTGAGAATGAAAAAGAAATATAAAGATTTATAAATATAAATTACAAGAAATATATACAATGTCAACAGATCAAGCAACAAGAACAGAAGATCCAGTTATAGATGAACTTGAAAACCTAGGATCAGGAGTTAAGTATCTTCCAGAAGAACAATGGCAACAATATGTTGAAATGGCTAGAAAAGGACATTCAAGACTAAGATTAGTAGGAATGAGATTCAGCCCAACAGTAGAATATAATAGAGACGGAAATTTCTTTACTTTTATTGAGCCACCACAACCAGCATATTAAATCTACCACTGAACTTTATTTTCATTAAATATTAACTTAAAATTATTTTTTTATTAATAAAATCTAAAAACGAGATCAGCGAGCAACGAACAGATCGAGTTAAAAGGTGGGGGGGTGGCAATCTAAACAACCTTCATCTCTAATTTTTATAATCAAATCAAGTTTCTAATCCTCATTTAATTAAATAATGTCAATTAATTTTTTATTCTATTAAAAGGGTGGGAGGGTGGGTTTTATTATAGAATGAAAAATGATTATTTAACTAATATTTCTATTCTCCACCGAAACTTATAAGGAGCCAAATCCCCAGCCTTAACAATTTTAACAATCTTTACTTTCTTTCCCCCAATCTTCTTCAACTCATCAATCATCTTGTCCTTCTCCTCTCCCACTCGAGCGAATCCATAATAAATAATCCTAGTCCCCTTTTTAGAAACTTTCAAAGCATCTTTCAAAAAAGTATCTTTCAACTGAGGACGCGGCATAACTATTAATGAAAACTTCTGTTTTAATTTAGAGTATCTCTGATTAACATTTGGGGTGTTGAGATTACTAAAATTTGGGGTGGGGTGATGGGATGGAAAAGGGAGGGTTTTTGCGCAAGCAAATTTAGTGGGTGTATTAATCTCAACAGACACTAATTTAGGAATAACTCTTTTCACATCACCCTGAACAATCTTAACTCTATCTCCAACTTTATTAATCAAAACATTTTCCTGAGCATAATCACAACATATCTTTCCAATCTCAACACCCACAACACTTTTACATTTTGAATTCTTAGCAATCACAATTGGAAAAAAACCAGCTCCAGAAAACATAACCAAAACACTATCATTCTTCTTAACCATAGAAGCAACAATCTTCCTTTCCTCACTCAACCTAGGAGAAAAATAACAATTCTTAATATCAAACCTAAACCTACAATTATTCTCTTTATAATCAGCAATAAAATTCTTCTCACCATCCAACCACTTCACATTCAAAGTCCTCAACCTCCCCTTCACCTTATCAACCTTTTCAACAACAGTCTTAATATTTTTATTTCTACTCATCAAAAAATTAGCAGCTCGCTTCTTGTCCTTAACCAAAGTTCCTTCTGCAAATTTCACCATTGCAATATTCCCAACAAGATCATATCCTTTCAATTTAAAATCTCCTTAATTTTATCTAAAAAATCTTCAGCATCCTTAATTATATTTTCAGCTTCTTCTTCTTTTGCATGATATTCAAAACCATATAAAGCATTATGCCTTTGCTCCCGATAATTATCAAAAGAAATCAACAATGACTTGGATATTTCATCTCTATATTTCTCAGTTAAATAAAAATAAACAGCATAATGGCTTTTTTCCTGTACTCCATCTTTATATAACATTGCCCTCGCAGCATGAAACATACTAGTATAAGCTGAAACAATAACCTGATTAAAATATTCATCCTGGAAAAGTTTCTTTGCTTCTTCAATCTTAATATCTGAAGTTTTAATTGAACCTACAATTTTATTTTTATCAATAGGAATCTTTACTAACAATCTTTTTTCAAATAATTCTTTCAAACCCATATTAAACCAAGGGCATTTCTCCTATTAAATTTATTCCTGTAGATATAACATCTTCATAAAAACCCTTGTTATCATTTTTTTGTTTTTTCCATTCAGTAAAACTAAAAATCTTTACATTTATCTCTCCTAATTTTTTATAATATTTTTCCAAATCTAATTTTTTCTTATTACCAATACATAAAATATCCATATCACTTTTTAGTTCATTTTCTCCTTTAGCAACACTCCCAAATAAAACAACATGATTAAATTCCTCATTTTTCAAATAATCAATCAAACCAGAATTCATAATTTTCTTAATTGAATAAGTTTTCTTAATATGTCTAAAAACAACATCATCAATATTTGCCTTAAAATACCTTAAATTTGCTTTTTTGCTTTCAACAACCAAATTTTCACTCAAAAAATAATTAAGAAACCTTTGAGCAGTATTCGGATTAATATTTAATTTTCTAGCAATTTCTCTGAGATAAAACTCTTCATAAGGATTATTAACAAATAATTCTAAAACCTTTAAAATTAATAAATTATAGTTATCTGATTTTTTCATTTTTTGCTGTGTTTTTTAAAAATGAAAGTTAGAAAATTTCCTGTTTTCTATATTTTCATACAATTGTATGATTTTTTAAGTATTTAAATTTTCCCACAAGATGAGCGTGTCTAAAAAATTCAATAAAATACTATTTTTAATTGATGTTATTTTATTATTTTCTCTATTCGGGTGGGAGGGGTTGGGGGATGGGGGAGGGATTATAAAATAACGTCGTGAAAATCAAACAGAAATAGTTTATTTTTAGACACGCTTCCACAAGATCATATCCTTTCAATTTAATATTTAAACCTCCTCTCATATTCTTTATGGTCCATCCAATCTAAAAGAACACTAACAATTTTTACATCATCTCCTACAACAGAATAAAGTAATCTCCAAGCATCAGGCAAGTTATATTTTCTTAAATTATCAATTCCATAATCTTTGATATAGTTTTTAGGAATCAAACGCTTAGGAATAACAATTCCACAAAAAGGATTTTCTTTAAGATCTATAATTGCTCTAGAGATAAATTCATGAAGTTTTTTATCTTCATATTTGCCTAGTTTAATAGATTCAAATTCCTTCTTCAATTCACTAGTAATAAAAGCTACATGTTTTATTTTATCCATCGTAAAAAAGATTCTCTTTTTCTAATCGTTTTATTAGATTAGGGTTCCATATCCAACAAATTTTTCCTTCTTTATCAACAGCAATTTTACCTGAATGTAGTAAATAATCAATAATAACAGAATATGTTTGATACATAACTTTCCTTGGCAATCTATCCCATACTTGTTTTTTTGTAAATTCACCACTTGTATCTTCTATAATCTTCTCTACCATTAATACAGTATCTAATCTTGGATAATGTAAAATTTTTTTAATATTCATTTTGGTTATATAAGTTTATATAATATATACGGATATATAACTATATAAATCTTTCCAAAGATAAACTTTAAATATCCCTTCCTCTATATGTTAACATGAAAAAAATAGGTGGATACATACTAATGCTACTAGGCCTAGCAATTCTAGCTATCAACGGAATAGCACCAATTAGAGAGCAAATCATCACATCAATCCCAATGTTAGCAGAAATAAGCAAATTAATAATAACTATTGTAGGAGCTATTATTCTATTTATCGGAGCTTTCCTAAGCTTTTCTGGAGGGAGTGGAGGAAGTAACAAGCAAAAAGAAGAAGTCCCAATTTATGAGGGTGAAGGTAAAAAAAGAACAGTTGTTGGATATAGAAAGATGGATAAGAAGAAAAAGAAATAATTAATAACCTCTATGTAAAGATTTTAAATTAAGTTTAACTTGTTCAATTTCTTTTTTAATATCTTTTCTCTGATAAACAGTTTCAGCATGTGAAAGCTCATCTCTTAACATTCTTAATCTTGACATTAAATCAATTGCCTTACTTCTCTTACCAGCATCCATAAGTTTCCATATTTTAGATTCTTCATACCAACTATAAACCCACCTATCAAATATTAACATAACAAAAGATATTCCAGCAGTAATCAAATAAATAAGAGCAGGATCTCCTAATACTTCTTTTCTTTCATAATATAAAACACCAAATACAACCAACATAAACACCCATCCAATTCTTCTTACCCACTTCTCTTTAAATGATTCTATAAAAAAGAAAAATATCAAAAAAGGTATCCCAGCTGCAAAAACAACTCCCAGCATATTATAAGGCAATAAGATTGTTTTAACCCACTGTACATTCCCTAAATACCTAGCTGATAAAATAGATACAGCAATAGTAATTAACGCTATAACAGCTCCTTTTCCCTCAAATAAAGGTATTCTCTTCAAAGCAGCATTAACCATAATAAATATAATAAGAAATAACAAAACTCTTTCTAAAAAATAAAGATCTCCAATCTTCCGTCCTAAAATAAACTCAAAAAAAGGACCACTTATATCCTCAACAACTTGCATAACATCTTCTGCTCCTTGTTTTAAATCTAAAGCAGAAACAACAGGAAAAAAAGATGGGATTATCAACAATAAAATAAAAGCTCCAATAATCACACATCTCTTTTTAGTATTCATATTAAATTAAAAATTAAGAAGTTTATAAATATTTCACTATGTTGCGTTCTTTATTTTCTTATGCAACTTCTTTCTCATCTTAGCCTTAAGCTCTTCAGGAACACCCGGTCTAGCCTCTAATTCAGCTAAGTCAGCAGCATATCTATCTAACAACTCTTTTTTATTCTCAACACTATATCTATCAATCTCTGTCAGCACAAACCAGTGTCTAATTGTTCCATCAAATAAAAAGAACAATAAAGCTAAAAGTGCAGAAATTGGATAAATTAAACTCTGTAAAGTCTGTCCAAATACCATTATAGGCTTACCTAATCCTTCTCTTGTAATCCCAGCAGATGTTAATTCAGGGGCCCTCTCCATCCAAAAGATTAAGAATATAACAATTGCCATAATCCAAGCAAACTTTCTCAGACTCTTATTACTAATCATTTTTTGAACAAAAAAGAAAAATAAAATTAATGGAACAATTGAAGCAATAGCTACTCCTAAAACACCATAAGGAAAAAACAAATCATTCAATAAAGTATCATTTTGTAATAAAAATCTTACAATCAATGAAGAAACAAGAATAGAAAGCATCCATTTTAGTATTGGTTTATTTAATAAATCATTACCTGATAATTCTAAAGTATAAGCAATTGCTAATAATATTATAACAAATAAAAAGATTTTTAAAATTATTACAGCCTCTTCTCCAGCATCAGAATCAGGCATTGCATCACCAAAAACCCAACTTGCCAATGTTTTAACTTTCTCAACAACCCAATCAAAACCACTAGTTATAGCTTTCCAAACAGAATTTTCAGATTTAGTATCAGGAGGAATAAGTGGATTTCCATCAGAATCTAATAAACCAGCAGCAACAATTACAGAAGAAAATAATAATCCTAGAACTAAAAAAGTAAATACAAAACTCAACCTCAATTTTTTATTCATATAAGATAAACCAGTTTATTATTTATAAATGTTTCCAAAAATTTTCACTCTCTCTAAAATCAATTTCCCATATATCAAATTTAATAAAGACCCAAAAACATAACTAAACACCAAAGACAAAAGAAAAATCAATATATATTCCAAGTACAAATTCCAATCTATCACTAAAAATATTATATAAAACATTCCAACAAATAAAAAATGAATAAGAAAAATCCATAAACTACTTCTTCCAAAATTAACAACAACATTCTTTATTCTACTCTTCATCAAATCATTTTTATAGTAAAATAGCAAATTAAAAATAGCTAACCCATAAAACAACCTCACATTAAAATAATCATCAATAAAAATAATATTATATACAATATAAGCTAACAAAACAAAAATCCAAAATTTAAACTGCTTCTCATCTTTCTTATAATTTAAATAATAATCTCTATAATAAATACCAAATACAAAAAAGAAAAAGAACTTAAAAAACATATCCACCCCACCCCATATCCACGTCAAAGGAACCAAAAAGCTAACAAAACTAAGAATAAATGAAAACACTAAAAATCTCTTACTATCTCTAAATTTAATAATAAAAGGATACAACAAATAAAACTGAGCCAAGATTACAATAAAATAAAACGGAAGCAAAGCATCTCCTGAAACTAGATTATACAACAAGTCCAAAACAGAACCTCTGATAAAATACAAAATAATCAAGTTAATAATAATATAAGGCACAAAAATCCTCACAAACTTTCTAAAATAAAATCTCTTGTAATTTTTCTCAAACGGATTTAATAAAATTCCAGAACAAATAAAAAATACAGGAATAGCAAACCTTCCAAGATTATCTAAAAAAATTACAAAAAAACTACTTCCAAACTCAGAACCAAAAGTCTGATAAAAATAAGAAACATGAATCAATATAACTGCTAGGATAGCAATCCCTCTTAGAAAATCAAAAAACTCCAACCTCTTTTTTATCTTTCCCTCTTTCTTCCCACTTTCCTTTCGAGAAAAGAAATATCTCCTCCTAAAACTAGGAATCAACAATACAACTAATGTCATGATGATTATAAAAATTTCTTCCATTAATAGTAATAAAAAAATCAAATTTATAATATTATCTAAAATTAAAAATCATCGAAAGGTTTATAAATTATTTATCTCTAAACTTAATATGAAAAAAGAGACTGCATTCAAGTTAAGTGCTTTATTGCTAATAGGATTATTTCTACTACCTCTTACATTAAATTTAGTTATGGCTGGTCCTGGTGATAATAATCCTGATTTAATCGCTGGTTCTGATGATAAAAACTTTTTTGAAAAAGTTGGTGATAAAGGAAAAGAATTTTTTAAAGGATGGATGGAAGGAGATATTAGCGATTGGATGAAGAAATTATTTATAACATTTGTAGTTTTTGTGGTATTATTTGTATTGCTACTTTACATCCCAGTTTTTTCAGAACATAAA
>JAHIVP010000009.1 GCA_018816335.1 Nanobdellota archaeon
AAACCACTCCTTCCACCGTTTCAAAACCTCATCTCTTGTAGGCATCCCAATCTCTTTCATAACATCATTAGATGTTTCATAAAACATAGCATTAGCTAAAGAATTAAATTTATGCTCAAGAATCATTGGATTTTTCAATTTATCTTCCATATCAACCATATGTTTCTTAATATCACCTCTCAACAAAATATTATCCCAAACAGCATCCCAATTCCCAGCCCACCCCTTAACATTCGAAGCTATTGATTTAATAATCTCACTCTCTCCATTAATCAATTCATCACTAGGTTCTAATTCATCTTTTTCAACATTATACTTCATTAAATCAACAAACCCCTTTTCAATCAAAGGATCTTTCTCCCAGTGTTTTCTAACTTCAGCCATCTGTAAAACTCTTCTCCAAGAATGCATACCATCAGGAGACTTAATAGGATTAGCAACCATGATTATATCTGTAGCTTTAAAAGAAGTAGGAGGAACTTCCAAATCATTTACAACTCTATCAAAAACACCATAAGGATCAGCACCATGAATAGTTCCAGCAACAACATTTGCCAAAGCACCAACTCTCATTGATTCATACAAAGCCTTAGCTTCAACACTTCTTACTTCCCCAATTATCAAACAAGAATCACCTAAACGCAACGATGTCCTAATTCCTTCATCAGCAGAAACCTCAGTTGTAGTCTTCAACAAAGCACTTCTAACTTTCATTCTCAAAATATCATACCCAATCTTTCTCAAAGAATCAACAGGCAACTCCAAAGTATCCTCAATAACTAAAACCCTAAACTTTGGCATTATCTCTAACATCAACGCTCCTAACAAAGATGTCTTTCCTGAACTTCTTGTCCCAGCAATTATAAAAGTTCTAGCACCATCAATTAAAAAACTCATCAACCCAGCAGTCATAGGATTAATCATCTTATTCTTGATAAACAAAGGCAAAGTCCACGGTGCCTCTCTATGTCTTCTAATTGCATAAGATAAACCATTTGGACTCAAAGGCTCCTGAATAACAGCTACTCTCGACGAAACATTACCAATTTCCATACTTGTATCTAAAATAGGATTTGCCTCATCCAATGGCCTTCCAGACAACATTCTAAACTTAGCAGCCCAACTATCTGCATCTTCCATACTCGGAATAATATTTGTAACACACTCATCATAATTATTATGTCTAACAAAAATAGGATTCATAGAAATAGGAGCATTAACAAAAATATCTTGAAGATTTTTATCTTGCAACAAAACCTCTAACAATCCAAACCCAATCGTACTTCTAACTAAAATATTTGCCAACATATTCAACTCTTCATATTTAATCTTAACATTCTTACTCCTCGCCAAATCACTCACAAGCCCTTTAGCAACATTAAAAAATATATTCCTTGTCCTCTCTGGATCAGTAAACTCCTCTGATTTCGGCCTATGCTCTATCATAACATTTCTAGCAAGATTCAAAATCATTGCCTTCTCTTCACTAACAGCAAACTCAGGAGGAATAACATGATAAATATATTTAACTTCATCCTTCTTTTTCAAAATCGTAACAGTGCTCTCATCATAATCAGAAGAAATCTTATACTGCTTAATAATCTCAGATTTCTCAGGCAACTTTGAAACCAATCTAGTAAAAGTAAAATTAGGAATAATATTAGCTCTAAAAATCTGAGAATAAATACTTCTATCTCCAAAAGAATAATTAGCTAACAAAGGCATAACATGTTTAATCAATCTAGTAGATTCCAAAGAAAACCTAATCTTCTCCAACAACCTAATAAAACCCATAACATCAACTTTAACATTATCAGCAACCTTATCTAAATTAACTCTCTCTTCAATTAAAAATCTCTTTATCTCAATATAAGCAGCAATAGGATCTTCTCTAATCAAATTCATAAAATAAGACATCTTCTCATATCTCTCAGCCAAAGCACCACTCTGAAACATTGTCAGTTTTTCAGGACTCAAAATACCCTCTTGCTTCAAAAAATGAATATAAAGCTGGGCAATTTCAACTAACATCTCAACTTGATTAGAATCATAACTAAAATTCCTTTGCTGAACAAAAATAAACCTAGAAACATTAGGACTCTGAATCAATGTATCAACAGTCCTCCCCATAACTTCAGAATTCTCAGCAATATCAGGAATATACGGAGCACCTAAATAATTAATATACATCACATTTTGCCCAGCTTCTCTTACAACTTCAAAAGAATATAACTTCGTCCCTTTTTTAAATAACATACCAAACAAAATCAATTATAGATTAAATATCTTTCGGAGAAAGATAATATCTAAAATGAAAGTTCTAGAAAACGTAGTTGTCTAACAAATAGTTTTCCCATATTAAATTACCCAAAAATTACTCTACTTTATTGATTAAAAATTTATGATTTTCATACTAAATTTAGGAAACTCAATACACAAATAGGGAGGGTCTTCAACTAAAGTTGAAATTAGTGGGATTCTATGAAAATCAAAAAAACGATGCGCCACCACACACTAAAGTGTGTGGTTTGATGGCGCTCGTTTTTAGGATGCTCAGAAATTAAAACAACTAAATATGAAGAAACCACATCCTAAAGGATATGGTTTTAATTTATGACATCATAAAAATAAAAATCTCAAAATAAATACACACAAAAAACTATAAATACCTAAATAAACTAAAATGAATATAAAAAGAGAAAAATGGCAGAAGAACAAGTTGACTATATAACTCCTCTACTAACAGAGTTCAATACAAAAATCCAAGACTTAGAAGAAAAGCAAAGATTAATGAAAGAAAGATTACTACTAATTGGAGAGAATTTAGTTGAAACTAAACAAGACATTGAAATAAAGTTTGCAAAAATAAGCTCTTCCCTAGATACAATAAAAGACGAAGTTATAAAAATAAAAGATACTACTTCAATTATAACAGATGACCTAGATAGTTTTGCTAGAAAAAAAGAAGTAGAACTTTTAAAAAAACAAGCAACAATGTTTGACCCACTAAATTTAGCAAGAATAAAAGACGTAAAACAAATGATAAAAGAGGCAAAACAATGATAGCAGCAAAGCATAATCATAAATTCAGGGGGAAAGTAAAAGAAAACCGAGTAGGTTGTCTTTAACAATAATGGCTTTAGTAGATGATGTAAAACAAATGCAAGGACAAGGAATGAATGATTCTCAAGTAAGTCAAACTCTATCAGAACAAGGACATGCTCCTCAAGATATTAATAATGCTCTATCTCAAGCTCAAGTCAAAGCAGCTGTTACTGAAAATGCTCAAGCTACAACAGAACAACCACAAACAGCTCAACCAGCACAACCAACACAACCAACAGCAGAACAACCGCATCAAACAGCAGAGGAAAATCAAACAAATGCAATGGCAGCTATGGCAGATCAAGAAACACAACAATTTTCAGGAATGCAGGCAAGCCCTGGACCATCAAGTCAAGGAATGCAACAAACTGCTCAACCTCCTCCAGAACAAATTCAACAACCAGTTCAACAAGAAGTTCAAATGCCACAATACTCAGCAGAACAAACAGCAAATCCCCAAGCAGCAAACCAACAAGCAGGTTATGATCAATATGGTTATGATCAAGGAACATATGACTACTCACAATATCAATACGCCCCACAACAATCAATAGGAACAGACACAATAACTGAAATAGCAGAACAAGTAACAGATAACAAATTTGCTAAAATAGCAAAACTAATAGGAAACGTTGCAGAATTCAAAGCAAAAATTGAAGATAAAGTAGAAAATATAAATAACAGATTAAAAAGAATAGAACAATCAATAGACTCATTACAATCTTCAATCCTAGGAAAATTTGGAGATTATGGAAATAATATAAAAAACATAAATGAAGAAATGAGAATAATTCAAGACTCATTTTCAAAAGTAGCAAACCCTCTTCTAGAAAAATCACGCCAAGAAAAATCATTCAAAAAATCAGACACAGAAACAACAGTAACAAAAACAACAACAAAAAAAGTTAAAACACCAAAAAAGAATTCAGAATCAAGACTTAGAATTTAATTATTTCTTCACAACAATAGCTATAACAATAGTAGTTATAATTATTAACAAAATAGCACCAGCAATATCATCTTCAAATAACCAATCTCTAAGTTTTAAAATTGTTGGATCTAAATCACTATCATCACAATAATCAGTATAATGCCCATTATAACTCACATGACAATTATCATCTCCAGAAACATAAGGAACAATATTTCCTGCAAAAGCACTAAATGCTGATACAACTATAATCAAAGCAAATATCCCAACAAAAACCCATACAAACCAGCTCTTCAATTCAACCTTGCCAGTAGCTAATCCAAATAGCAACATAAACAAAAATAATATTACTAACAAAACAGCAAACCAAGGAATAACATCCTGAGCAAAATCTCTTGTATCAGTTACAATAGAAAATATCAAAGCAAGAATAACTCCAACAGTAGCATTAATAGCATTATTCTCACCTAAAACTTTTGTCTTAACAAGTATAGCATAAACTACAACAAAGATTAATACAAACATTGATATCGGAGCCAAAAACTCCAATGCTGTTAATTCTACCATTTTAATCAAAATGTACTTTCACCCCATTAGCTAAATATTTTCTTAAAAATCCTCTACACTTTTTTTGTAGTCTAATAGGTATTTGTTCTTTTTTTAAATCAGAATCTATCCATCCTAAAACATGATAATCAACTAAATTTTTTAATGCATCATAAGCTGCTTGAACAACAACTTCTCTTCCTCTCCAATCAGGAATTCTGTTTAATACTTTTCTTTCAGGTTTAACAGTGTCTAGTCTCCCTCTCCCTTCTAATCCTCTTTCATCATCTGTTGAAACTAAACCTCTAAGTCTTTTTTGATAAGAATCTCTAGCAGAAACATTCATTTGCCCATATTGTTCTCGTGATACCATCTTATTTCTTAAAACTCACAAAATAAAATACTATTTAAATCTTTCTATTTTGTAACTACTATAATGTGACAATTAAGATATAAATATATTACAATCTTCAATAAATTATCCATAAAACTATGAATATATTGATGATTAAACAATAAAAAAGTTTCTTTTTAGAGAAATTTTACTAATTCAAATTCTAAGGTGTAGAAGCTGGAGAAGCACTAGTCTTAACAACTAAAACTATTGCTGCTATAATTATCCCTAATACAATTATCACAGAAAGATATCTCTCCCACCACCAACTACCAAATACAGGCCAGATTGATAAAGAATCTAAAACTACAAATAAAAATATCAAAGCTCCTAATCCAAAAAACACCCAAGTATAAACTGTCTTGTTTTCATCTCCAGATATAAATGCTCCAGCTAAAATCAGAGCAACTAATAAAACAGACAACCCAACTCCAAGTCTAGGAAATATTGTTGCAAAAAATTGAGAAACATCTCCAAACTGTAAAGATAACAAACCAACAGATAAAGCCACAATCATTGCAGGCCCTGTTTTATCTTTGAATATAGGAATCTGTGCTAAAATTGCATACACAACAGCAAAAATCAGCAAAAACGGAAGTATATAAGAAAAAAATCCAAGTCTGTCTAATTCATTCAAAACATCAGCAACACTTGCTCCCCATTGAAGCATTAATCCAAACACACTCATTTTTATATTTTTATTAATTAAATTTCATTTATATATCTTTCCTAACTTCCTAACTCCCAGACTTCCCATCTCCTCCTGTAGTTAAAACAACAGCAATAGCTCCTCCAATAATTGCAACAAATATTATTGTTGTAATTAAAGTTCCAGAACTCTCACCTTGAAAAACATCAATAACAGTATCCCAATAATCAGTTGAAACCAAAACAGCAATCACCAAAGCTATAGCAATTAAAACACCAAAAGTAATCTTCAATCCTTTATTCATTGTAAATCCTTCTTTTCCAGCAGCAACAAATCCAAACAAAACCATAAACACTAATATAATAACAGCAACAACAGCTAAGAAAGGCATAAGATTAACTACAATACTTCTTGGATAAGGAAAAGCAATAAAAATCAAACCAACAACTAGAGCAACAACAGCATTAATCTGGTGTTTATCATCTCCTAAAACTTTTGACTTTTCAAGAATCGCAAATATTAAAACAAAAACTAGCAAAAACGGAAAAATTATTTCTACAAATAACGGAGCCTGTAAAATTGTTTCTACTGCCATAGTTTACCTCTTTTTATTCAACTTCCTCATCTCGTATTGGCAATGCAGTTCTACTAACAATAACAACATCTCCAATTGCCTTAACAAATTGATGGGGGATTATAACTCCTCTCGCTCCTCCAATATAACTAGCCATACTACTAACAACTTTTATTCTCCAACTGTCAACCTTATTCTCTCCTAAATTAACTTCTTCAATCTCTCCGAATATATCTCCAGCATCTGTAAATACTTTCTTTCCCAAAACATCACTGACTTTTTTAACTCTTAACATATAATTGATTAATATTTCTTATTTATATACTTTTCCTTGATTTAAAATATATATCACAAAATAGGTAAAATTTATAATAACCCAATATTTAATATTACAATGAAAACAAAAGAGATAATTTCATTAATTATAGCACTTATCATCATAGCATTCGTAGCTCTCATGAATCAAGCTTATTTATCAGAATCAAAAGAAATATTATTAATTGACTTTTTGTTTGCTCTTTTGTTTTTCGCAATTATATTAATAGTAAATGTTGTTGCTAAAAAAATTTCAGCCCATATTCACAATGTAGATATTGAACATAAAATATGGCACTTTCAAAGATGGGGTTATTATGAAAGAAGCCATTTCAAAAAACCAATTCCTGTAGGAATAATTCTCCCATTTATTTTATCAATCTTAACTTTTGGAGCAGTCCCTTGGTATGCAGTAACACAATTTGATGCTAAACCTCAAAAACACAGAGCAGTAAGAAAACACGACGTCTACAGTTTTGCAGAACTCACAGACAGAGATTTAGGTTTAATCGCAGCAACAGGAATCTGGCCAATGCTTTTAATCGTAGCAGTTGCATATATAATCAACCTCCCTGCCCTAGGATCGCTTGCTTTATTTTTCGCAGCCTTCAACCTAATTCCCCTAGGCCAACTCGACGGTACAAAAATATTCTTTGGCTCACACATCAGATGGATAATTTACTCTGCAATTGTACTTGCTCTAATTGCATACTCTATTATTCTAATATAGCAATTAATATAAACACAAAAATTTTATTAATATCAAATCTGAAAATCAATTAGAATTATTTTTCTTCATTAATAAAAAAGGATTTTTGCTTCCAAATAGGGTGGGTTGGGTGGGAGTTATATAATGAAGCAAAAATCAATTCAGGTTTTATATGAAGAAAGAAATGCTCAAAAACTAAAATGATACAAAACATAACTCCAAGAAAATATCAAAAAGAAATAGTTGAAACATGTAAAAAAAAGTCATGCCTAGTAGTGCTTCCAACAGGAATAGGAAAAACACTCATAGCCCTAATGTTAACAACAGATATTTTAGAAAAAAATCCTAAATCAAAAATTTTATTTCTAGCTCCTACTCGTCCACTTGCTCAACAACATCTTAATTACTTTACAAAACATCTTCCAGAACTTTATGCAGACATGCAACTCTTCACAGGAAAAATAGACTCTGAAAAAAGAAAAAAAATATGGCAAACAGCAGATATAATATTCTCAACACCACAATGTATCTCAAACGACCTAAAAAATAATTTATACAATTTATCAGAAGTATCTTTATTAGTAGAAGACGAATGCCATCGTTGTGTAAAAAACTACTCATATACTTATGTTGCTCAAAAATACAAAGAACAATCTGATAATTTCCATGTCCTAGGCCTAACAGCTTCTCCAGGAGCAGACAAAAAATCAATTAAAAAAATCTGCGAAAACTTAAACATTGAAGATGTAGAATTAAGAACAAGAGAATCAGATGATGTTAAAGAATATCTTCAAGAACTAGAAATCCAAACAATAAAACTAGACTTCCCAAAAGAATTTTTAGAAATCTATTCAATGATACAAAGAATCTATCAAACAAAAGTAGATGAACTAAAAAAAAGAAACCTATTATTTGGGCCTGCAAATAAAGTAACATTACTCAAAGCTCAAGCAACAATCATGAAAGCAATCTCTTCAGGAAATAAAAATTTCAATCTTCTTTTAGGAGCATCTGCCTGTGCCTTAGCAATTAAACTCCAACATTTATCAGAACTCCTAGAAACCCAAACACTAGAAACAACAAACGAATATATCAAAGAACTTTTCAAACAAGCAGAACAAAAAAAATCAAAAGCAGTTCAAAGATTAGCAAAAATGCCAGAATTCAACTTAGCATCAATTAAATTAAATAATTTAATCTCAAATAATATAGAACACCCAAAATTAATAGTATTAAAAGATTTAGTAGAAACAGAATATGAAAATAATAACAAAACAAAATTAATTATCTTTGCTCAATTCAGAAATACTATAAGTCAAATTGCAAATTACTTAAATAAAATCAAAGGAATCAATGCAAAAGTTTTTGTAGGCCAAGCTAAAAAAATAATACATAAAAAAGAATCAGGCTTAAATCAAAAACAGCAACAAGAAATAATAAAAGAATTTTCAGAAGGAAAAATAAATGTTTTATGTGCCACTTCAATCGCAGAAGAAGGATTAGATATTCCAGAAGTTAATTCAGTTGTTTTTTATGAACCAATACCTTCAGCAATTCGTTCAATTCAGCGTAGAGGAAGAACAGCAAGATTGATAAAAGGAAAACTTATAATGTTAATAACAAAAAAAACAAGAGACGAAGCATACTACTGGTCAGCTTTTCACAAAGAAAAAAGAATGCATTCTGCAATTGATTCTATTAAAAAAGAATTCCAAAATGGAACATTTAAGACAAATAAAAATTCAGATATAAACCAGCAGACACTTGATTAATTTTTATCCTATTAAAAGGGAGGGTGGGAGGGTTTTATTATAGGATAAAAATTAAAACCAAAGAACAAAAAGAATTATTTTAATCCTTCAAAATATTTTTCTTAAAATATTTTCTATTATGGTAATAAGTTATGATTCCTGCTCCAACTATTGCCCCAAGGGCATTGTAGAATAAATCAATAGCATTATTCATATAATCCCCCACCCCAGCCCCAGCATCCAACCAAATAACTCCAATTAATTCAACTAACTCAATTAAAGTTCCAAATCCCATTGCCATTAAACTTAATATCAAAAATAAATAAAGATTTCCAAGATTACATCTATCAGAAAATCTTGTATGAATTAAATTATAAACTACAAATGCAACAGTAAAAATCCCAAAAAAATGAACTATATTATCATACTTAAAAATCCAAAAAACCATATCATACAATCTCATTCCCTGAAAAAACATAACTCCTGCAGCAGCATGCATTAAAAAAACAAACCAGATTAACCCTAAAATTGGAAGATGTAATCTCAACTTCCTATGTAAAACATAAACCAATAATACCAAAGGCAACAAAATTGCATCATAATAAATAAACTCTTTATTCTTCAAAACAATAGCCACAGCCAAAAAAATCATCAACAAAACAACAATCAAAATTGTGAAAAACTTAATTTGTTTTTCATCACCAACCTTTTTAACCATAAATATATCTAGACAATTTAGTTTAAAAATATAACTTAATTAAAATAAACATAACTAAAATGCCCCTACTAGACATCTTCAGAAAAGAAAAACAACAAACTCAAGAAACTAACAGACCAGTAATTACAGCAGACATTCATGAAAAAAACTCTCTAGTAATTTCCTATCTAGCCCACATTGGAATAGATTCAGAAATGAAAAAACTTCCAGTAGCAGATTTCTTGGTAAAAGGAATAGCAATTGAAAGAAAAACAGTTTCAGATTTTCTAAACTCAATGATATCAAAAAGATTAATAAGACAACTAAAAGAAATGAAACAATATAAAGAATATTTTCTAATAATCGAAGGCATAGAAGAACATGAATTATATACCGACGATAAAACTTCTGAAAAGGGGTGGGAAATTAATAATCCCATCAAAAGGGAGGGAGGGTTGGGTTTTTATGGGATTAGTAAAAATGGAGGGGGAATAAATCCAAACGCAATAAGAGGATTTCTTCTAGACATAATTCTAAAATACAAAGTCCCAATTATTTTCACAAAAGACTACAAAGACACAGCAAAATTTCTCAAAGTTCTAGTTCAAAAAAAACCAATAGCTCATCAATCTTTAAGAGAAGTAACAAAAAGAGCAAAAAATAATAAAGAACAACTAGAAATTATTTTAGAGGGTTTCCCAAACATTGGCCCTGCAACAGCAAAAAAACTTCTTAAAGAATTTGGAAATTTAAGAAACATTATAACAGCTTCAGATACTCACTTAGAACAATTAATAGGGAAAAAATCAGAATCAATTATCAAATTCAGAGATGAAAACTATTAATCAATTCCAACAAATTTTAAATCCTTTTTTCCAAAAATCCTTTTACAATAATCACATAAAAATATTCCATCTCCTTTATAATTAACTTTTGGATCTAATTTTTCATGAGCATCATTACTTATACAATTTTGATTATTACAATAAACTATCTTCATTAATTTAGGAATTTCAATCTTCTTCTTATCAACTACAACTCCATTCTCAACAATACTCACACTTGCATTTTCAGCTATCAACGCAATAAGATTTAATTGATACTCACTAAGACTTGCACCTTCAACTTTAAGAATTCCTTTTTTATCAATTTTCTGACTTGCATATCCATCTCCCAAAGAAACCCTACCCTCTCCCTTAGAATCAAACCCTAATATTCTTGCTAATTTCCAAACCTCTCCTTGAGGGATATGATCAACAACAATTCCATTTTCAATATACCCAATTATCTTCTCACTCATCTTTTCCTCCAGCTAACAAAATAAGAAGAGCTTTTCTAATATACAATCCATTTTTAGCTTGTTGAAAATAATGCGCAAAATTTGTTTCATCAACACTTTCTTCAATCTCTCCAACTTTTGGCAAAGGGTGCATAATTTTTAATTCATGGTTAACATTTTTTAGCATTTCCAAACTAAGTCTATAGACTTTTGAGATTACTTCATATTCCTGCTCTCCCTCTAAACTCTCTGGAAATCTTTCTCTTTGAATTCTTGTCATATAAATTATTGGAAAACTTCTAATAGACAATTCCAATTCTTCTAATCCTTTTTCCTGAAAAGAAACTCCTTTTTTACTTAGTTCATTAAGAATATATTTTGGCATCCTCAAAGAGTCAGGAGATATAAAAACCATCTCACATCTAGGATATTTTGATAAAGCTAAAGCCAACGAATGAACAGTTCGCCCATATTTCAAATCTCCAGCAAGAACAATTTTTGTTCCATCTAAACTTCCTCTTAATTCCTTAATAGTATACAAATCTAACAATGTCTGAGTTGGATGCTGGTTCTGCCCATCTCCAGCATTCATCACAGGAACATCTAATAAATCTGCAACAAACTTTGCACTCCCATCTCTCTTATGTCTAATAATAACAAAATCAGGATTATAACCTTCAATTATTTTAACAGTATCTCTCAATGTTTCACCCTTATTCACAGAACTTGTTGCAATATCAAAATCTAAAACTCTTCCTCCCATCTGTAACATAGCTGCTTGAAAACTTGAACTCGTTCTCGTAGAATTTTCAAAAAACAATGGAGACATAATTTTTCCAGCCATTTCATTCTTAAACTTTTCAGGATACATTTCAACCTCTTTAGTTACATTCAAAATATGTTCAATTTCATCAAGAGAAAAATCTTCAATAGATATCACATCTCTTCCTTTAAAATTCATACTGCATCAACCTCCTGCTCAAATCTCTTTAAAATAACTTTTCTTATTCTTGATTTTTCATTATCAGAAAGTCCAGGAAATAATCTTGAACCAGCACCTCCAGGAGTAATAGCTTCTTCTAATCCTTCAAAAACCAAACCAACATCTTCATCAACATAACCTCTTTGAATCCACCAATCATAAAGAGCAGCTCTGTTTTGACTAAAAGAAGTCATCCCTCCAACATCATAAACTTTAGAAAACTGATTAATAAAATCTACAAGAACTCTATCATCTACTCTTCCCCTACAAAAATAATGTTCATCCATTAAAATATAATTAATCAAAACCAATATATAAATAAACCCCCAACTCCAAAATATATAACCAACCAAAACTATATTAATAGGGAAAACATATTATATAGGGTAATATTTTCTTTGGAGGATACTAATTTAATAAAAATAGACGATAAATATATCTAATGTAAAACCTATCTTAAAATATTTCTTTTATTAATTAAATCTTAAAACAAGATAACCAAGCATCGAGGTTATTGAGTTAGGGGGAGGAGAGATAATGAAAAACTATCCCAACAAAAATTATTCTATACTAGAAAATTCTTTTATGGAATTTTACATCAATCAAGGAGTTTCTAAAGAAAATTCTTCAACAACCTTATATTCAGGCCCAGCAGAAGTCAACTCACTCTTCATTAATTTAAATTTATTAACAACAAAGTTTATATTCTTAATCTTAACTTTTTTCAAAGCTTCTAAAAACTTCTCCCTATCCTCAACAAAATTAACTCTAGCAATTGTAACATGACTCATAAACCTCTCTTCTTTCTTAAACATATCTTTCAATTTATTATCAATCTTTTTCTGTAAATCCAACAAGCTCTCTCCAGCAAGATGTAACCAAATAATTTTAATGTGTTCTTCTGTAAAAACTCCTATCTCATCAATTCTAACTTCAAAATCTTTTATCTCTATATCTTTTAATCTCTTTTTAATTTCCTCAATTTGTTCTCCAGTTATTCCATCTCCTAAAAACTTCAAAGTCAAATGTAAATTATCATATCTTGTAAAATTCCCTTTAAACTCAGGAAGTTTCTTCTCCAACTTCTTAATTTCATGCTGAACTTTCTGGGGCATATCAATTGAAATAAAACATCTCATACAAATTAAACAACACCAAACTTTATATATTTTATTTATTTATCAAAAATATGAACTTTAAAATCATAACACTAATAATCTTAATAATTTCAATAATAATTCTAGTAGGATTTTTTATCTACGCTCCTCAGTTAACAGGAACAGTAGTTGAAAACCCAGATGAAAAATATACATATACAAAAGCAATTTGTAATGGTTCAAATTACTGTCAAGATCACAAAATAGAATGTGAAGGTAAAGAATCAATTTCTATATCACCAATTCAAGGAGCAGCTGTTCAACACCCAGATAACTGGAAAGATCCAAGGACAAATGAACAAATAAGTAAAACTTGTTAATATTAAAAAGAAACAGAATCAAAAGCCGACATCCGAAGCCAAACAAAAAATCCGAAGATTTCAAGTCTGATTGCTCTGTCAGCCCTTATTTCCTATTATATTGAATAAAATAGACTTTATAAAGTTTACGATTTGTTAGATTAATTCAGCCAAAATCTTAGCCCCCACCCCCACTGTCCCTCCGAACTTAGGCAGTTCCATGATATTATCACTTTCCTGCCCCGGCGAACTGCCTGAGGGAGTATCAGTATCCTTAACACTATCAATCTCAACAATATCAACAGCTCTCAAATTCTTCATCAAAGCAATTCTCTGTATTAAATAAATCATCTGTCTCGAAGTTAACCCTCCAGCAACTTGATAATGAGTCGATGGAGCAAAAGCAGGATCAACAACATCAATATCTAAACTAACATACAACTCTTTACCATGCGCAAATTCAGTAATAACATCAGCCATTTCCTGAATATTTTCCTCTATCTGATTAATTGAAATAATCCTTATTTTTTTTTCACTAACATACTTAATCTCTTCTCTAGACATATTTCTAATTCCAACCAGCAAAACACTTTCAGGTTTTATTTCCCCTCCATCAATCAAACCTCTTAACCACTCTTCATGACTTGGCTCTTTCATAGGATTGTCACAATCAGCATGCGCATCAAAAACAATCAAACAAGGCTCCTTCTCTGCCATTTTAACATTATGAACAAAAGCCCGAACAGTAGAATAAGAAATACTATGATCCCCTCCTAAAAAAACAACTTTATCCTGATTCTGAAAAATATCATTAGAATTTTTATAAATCAACTGATTCTGCTCTTCAAGATTCTCATTATTAACATGACTCTCTTCCAAATTCAACAATTGACTATCAATAATCTTTCCTTTCTCACTAGAATGAATCTCTTTTAATTTCTCCAAAATAGCATTCCCAGCATCTCTACAACCATTTGTCTTCCCAAAAGCATTCAATCCTGGAACTTTAACAATCATAACCATTAATACAAAAAACCAAACATATTTATATACATTTTCATTTAAACAACTAACTAAATAAAAGAGGTAAAAATGGTTAAACAAAAGAGTGATTTAGAAAAGTGGTTAAGTCTAATTGCATTAGTTTTAATAATATGGAATTTATTTTTTCATAATTCATTAACAATGGGAATGATGACTTGGAATCTCGGAAATTTAGGGGTATTAATAATAGCTATTGTTTTAGTATTAATAACCTTCAATAAAAAATAATCATTTTTCAGGAATCAAAGCAAACGAAGAATAATTTTTTAATTTAAAATTTTTAATATCTTCAAATTTAACCTTCTTAATATTCTCTTCAAAATCATAATGTTCTTCTGCTGAACCATTAAACTCAAGCCTCATCAAACTATCCATAACATTAATAGAATCTTCCTGTCCTAACTTATTCATCCCAATCAACTGCTCCTTAACTTCATCAACATCTTTTTTTTCAATCTTACTAATATCTTTAAACTCTTTTAAAATCAACTCCTGAACTTTTTTAATTTTCTCAGGAACAGTCCCAACATAAATTCCTCCATAACCAAAATTCTTTGCAAAATCCAAATAACCATTAACAGTATAGCACAAACCTCTCTTCTCTCTAATCTCCTGAAACATTCTAGAACTCATTCCCATCCATAAATAACCTCCAACAACATCATAAATATGTCTTTTCTTATCACTCAAAGGAACACCATGAAAACCAAACACATAATTAGCCTGATCAACACCTTTTCTCTTTTCAACAACTTCATTATTAATTTTCACAGGCTCAACTATTTGTAATTTCCTAGAATTTGTAGGGTAACTCTTTTCAACATACTCACATATATCGTCGAAATTAGCTTTTCCAACACAACAAACAATCATTTCATCACTTGTATAATTTTTCTTAAAAATATCCTTAACATTTTCCAATTCCAAACCAGCAACACTATTAACATCTCCTGCAATTGAAGATCCAAAAGGCTTCTTATACAACATCTCTTTAATTTTATCTAAAACATAACTCCTTGGACTATCTTTATACATCTTAATCTCTTCAATCACAACTTTTTTCTCTTTTTCAAAATCCTTAATATCAAACTTAGGATGCAATATCAAATCAGAAGCAATATCTAACCCAACATCCCAATGTTTTGAAGGCATCTTATTCCAATAAGATGTAACTTCTTCATCAGTAAAAGCATTCAAAACTCCTCCTCTTTTTTCAATCTCCCTAGCCAACTCTTCAGAACTTCTATTTTTACTTTGCTTAAACATCAAGTGTTCCATCAAATGGCTTATTCCTTTAACTTTCTCACTCTCATATTCAGCTCCCCAATTAACACTAGCACTACTAGCAATTATAGGCAAATTCCTCTTTTCAAACAAAACAGTCACACCATTCTTCAGCTTTTTTTTATAAAATTCATGTTTCATCACATTCCTCCTGTTCTTAATTTAAACCAAAAATTAGCAATTCCAGCACTTCTATCAACAATATATCCACTATCATCCTCTCTAACTCTATACTCATCTCTTAAATCTTCTCCTTCTCTTTCAGCTTTTTTTTCTTCTTTTTTATCCATTTTATTTATACTATAATCAAGTGGTTTAGGTTATTTTAATTTTTACCTCATTAAAAGGGTGGGTGGGAGGGTTTTATTATGAGGTAAAAAAGTTAAAATCATAAAACAATCATCTCCCATATTCTCTAACTTGTATATCCATACTCCAAGAATGTCCACTCCCTTTTATTTTTTTCCCTACTAATTTCAACTGCCTCTTAAACAAAGGACACTTTAAAACAAAAGTCTCAAACTCTCCACCTTCCCCAGCAGGATTAATTCCATATTTATCTTGTAATTTCTGAACATCTTCAATAAAATCCTTAGAAATCCTTCTACCCAACCACTTTTTATCTAAAGGATACGCAGCAACCCCCACAATAATAACCTCAAATCTATGTTTAATTAAATCCCACAACAATCCAACTTGATTCCTCTTCCACAATGGATTAATTGCCTTAACACCTAACTTATTACAAATCTTCCCAATCCTAGACTTCTGATACTCACTTCTCAAAGCCCCTGTAACAACTCCCTTGATATGATACTTTTCAATTGCCTTCTTAATCGCATCTTCCAAATCCTCTAACTCTTCTTCTTTTCTTCCCTCTGTCTTATGAATAATCAACGGAAGTTCCATCACCTCTGCCTGCTTCTTAACTTTCCCAATTGAAGGAGTATGAAACATATAACTTTCATCATTCCTACTAATCAAAGAAATCAAACACCCAAGTCTATGTCCTAATCTCTTAGCTATAAAAGCAGCATAAGTTGAATCTTTCCCTCCTGAAAACAATACTCCTACTTTCATTGTCCAAAATTTATTTGAATATTTAGATTTTCAGATACATTAGTTAATAACATAATAAACGCCGAAGGCGTTTTAGGGTGGGTGGGTTGGGAACAACTAATGTATCTGATTTTCACTTTAAATTTCTCATTTTAATTTTTTTATTGAGTGGGCTGGGAATAACTAAGGTATTTGTTTTTCATTTCAATCTATTAACCTAAATAAAAAAGCAACCTTTATTAACTTATTTAAATAATATTTATTATGGAAAAAGAGATTGATATTAAAAAATATTTATTCTGGGCAGGAATAGCAGTCATTCTTGTTCTTGCATACTTTGTAATTAAATCATATATAATCCCTCTAATCTCAGCATTTATCCTAGCATATTTAGTAAAACCAATTTATGAAAAACTAAAAAACCACACAGGAAAAATCCTAGCAGCACTTCTCTGCATCTTATTAATTATAACTTTAATTATAGTTCCAATAGGAATTCTAATTTCAGGAGTTGTAAATCAAACATATGCAGCCCTAAACATTGACACTCTATCCTCTATAACAGATTCAATATCTCAATCCTCAATTTTCCAAAAATACAACATAGACATAAATGTATATATAGAAAAATTTCTGAACTTTATAATCACTCTACTAACATCAGCAATAACTTATCTCCCTTCAATTATAATCACAATAACAATAACTCTTCTAGGAATCTACTACTTCCTAACTGACTGGGACAAAATAATTCCAAACCTAGAAAAACATCTTCCTTTCAAAAATAAAAAAGAAATAACCCAAGAAATAGGCAACGCAACAAACGGAATAGTTTACGGAACATTTTTAATAGCAATAATTGAATTTGCAATTTCTGCCATAGCATTTTTCTTACTAGGTGTAGAACTCTATTTACTGCTTCCAACACTTATAGGATTTCTAGCATTTATTCCAGGACTTGGCCCAGCTCTAATATGGATTCCAATGGTAATCTACTACATCGCCACTCAAAGCTACGGACTAGCAATAGGAGTAGGTTTAGTAGGTTTATTCCTAAGTTATGCAATTGACACAATTCTAAGAGGAAGAATAATAGGAAAAAGAGCAAAACTTAACCCTCTTATAATGCTAGTCGGAATTCTAGGAGGAATATCAGTATTTGGAATCTTTGGATTTATAATCGGCCCACTAATCCTAATCTACGCAATAAAAATAATCCAATCTGGAGTTGAATAATTATCTCTTTATCCAAAGTTTTTTGGTTTACTATAATCTTGGGGTGGAGAGGAGGATGGAAAAGGGAGGGTTTTGACAATAGTCAAATTTAGTGGGAGATTATAAACCAAAAAATTTTAATTCCAGACAAAACAATTACAACTAAAATTATAAATATCATAAACAAATTCTTATAGTATTATTTTTACATCACAAAAAAAAGGGGGGGGAGGGAGGGTTTTATATGTGAGGTAAAAAATTTTAGGAATTTAAAAGAAAAATGGCAAGCACAAACCAATCACCTGAATATCAATCAGCAGAAAAACACTATTTATTAGCTCAATCAGATGAAGAAAGAATAAGATTTCTTGAAGAAATGATTAAACACATGCCTCAACATAAATCAGCAGAAAAACTAAGAGCAAATTTAAGAACAAGATATAAAAAATTTAAGAACAAACTAGAAATTCAAAAAAAATCAGGAAAATCTTCAAGGGAAATAATAAAAAAATCAGACATGCAAGTAAATATAATCGGACTAACAAACTCAGGAAAATCCTTAATTATCAAAGCTTTAACAAACGCAACTCCAGAAATAGCAGACTATCAATTCACAACAAAAGAACCTCTAATAGGAACACTAAACTATGAAGGAACACAAATTCAAATAATAGACCAACCAGCAGTAGAATCAGAATATTTTGACCAAGGAATAGCAAACACTACAGATCTCTTAATTTTAGTAATAACAGAACTAGAACAAATAAATCAAATAAAAGGATTCTTAGAAAACGCAAAAGGAAAACAGATTATAGTATTCAACAAAATTGATCTCTTAACTACAAATGAAAAAAGAAAACTAGAAGCAACAATGAAATCCAAAATAAAAACTCCATTTATTTTATTCTCAGCTAAAACAAAAGAAAACATAGACCAACTAAAAGAATTAATATTTCAACAATTTAACATTGTCAGAATCTACACAAAAGAACCTCATAAACAACCTTCTCAAAATGCAATGATTCTCAAACCACCTAAAAACACAGTTATAGATGCAGCTAAAAAACTCTCAAACGACCTTTTAAAAAATCTCAAAGAAACAAGAATCACAGGTCCCTCTTCTAAATTTCCTAATCAAAAAGT
>JAHIVP010000010.1 GCA_018816335.1 Nanobdellota archaeon
CTTATATGATCATTTAAAATAACTTTTTGATCAGGTCTTAATAATCTCAATCTTGAAGTAGCAACCCCAAATTCATAATCATCAAAAGCTTCAAAAGTCAAGGGGTAATCTAATTCTCTAAGTTTCAAATGAATATAAGTTGCATAATCTCGTTCAGTTGATTCACCCAAAAAAGAAGGTCTTAACTCTTCTCTAATTTTATCCCAATATTTTATTTTTAATTCTGCTAAATCCATCTTAATCAAATCAACTCACCAAAACCAATCAACCGCCAATGCCCTTTCAAATTCCTAGCCAAACCAACCTTATCTCCCTTAAAAGGAATAATAGGAACCTTCAAAGCAATCTCAATATCTTCTGGAGTAACCTTAATCACATTTCCAACACTAATCATAGTATTCAAACTTAACAACAACAACTCATTATGCTTAATCACTCCAACATCAATTTTCTCATCTGTTCCTATAACTTTATCAAACAAATTAAGTTTCAACTTTACATCAAAAGTAATCTCAGGAAGTTTTCCAGTAGTTCCAACAACTTGTGAACTCAAACTATCAGCCTTAGAAACATTTGGGTCTAAATCAGTTTGTAAAGCTAAACTACCTCCAGGAATTGCTTCTTTAATTTCATACTTACCTCTAAATATTTTTGTGATTTTAGTTTTAATAGTATCATAAACAATTTGATTTTCTCTCTTATAATTTATTCCAGGTTTAATTTCTATCTCATCTCCAACTTTCAAAGTCCCACATTTCAAACTCCCTCCCAACACCCCACCTTGCAAATCAGAAATTTTAGTTCCAGGCTTGTTAACATCAAAACTTCTAGCAATAATAAACATAGGATCACATTTCAAATCTCTCTCAGGAATATCAATCTTACACAATTCCTCTAACAACTTATTAATATTAACTTCTTGCTGAGCAGAAACAGGAATAATAGGAGCATTTTCAGCAATAGTCCCTTTCAAAAAATCCTTAATCTGTTTAAAATTCCTAACAGCTTCATGCTTCTCAACTAAATCAATTTTATTCTGAACAACAATTATATTATTAATATTCTTAGCATCTAAAGCAATCAAGTGCTCTCTAGTCTGAGGTTTAATTCCTTCATTAGCAGCAACAACTAAAATCGCAGCATCAATAATCGCAGCCCCACTCAGCATCGTCACCATCAACATCTCATGACCAGGAGCATCAACAAAAGTAATATATCTAACAGCATCTCCTTCCTTAATATTATAATCATCTCCCTTCTTCCTAATAATAGCATCAGCATAACCTAACTTAATTGTAATCCCTCTCTTCAACTCTTCAGAATGTGTATCAGTCCACTTTCCACTCAACCTCTGCAACAAAGTCGTCTTACCGTGGTCTATATGTCCAAATATACCTACGTTTAACATAGGAAGCTTTTCTATATCTACAAATTCTTCTTTATTAGTTTGTTTATCTTTAACCATAAATTTCTTTAGAATTAGAGGGTTTTAAAGTTATTGATAAACTATTATAAATCTAATTATAGAATAAAAATCTTTTAATCTAATAAAACACCTTAGAAATTTTTATATTAATAAATTTCCCAGCAAAGAGTTTTGACAAACTCAAGTTCGTAGCAATTATTCCTTTTTAACTTCCTCTTTAGAAGCTTCTACTGGTTTTTCTTCAACCTTAACTTCTTCTTTATCCTGGGCGGGCGGGCGGGCACTATCATTAGAACTAATTTCCTTCTTCTCTTCTTTCACTTCCCCACCCTCAACCTTCTTCTCTCCAGCTCCTTCCTTCAATTTCTTCTTAGGCTCAAATCTATCCATATCTTCTTTAGAATCATAAACATAAGCTTGAATCAAAAAAGTTTTTCTTCCAAACTTTCCCTTAACTAATTTAATAACAACATTACCTTCTTCAGACTTTAACTCTTTAGAAACAATATGAACAGCTTCTTCATATGTAGGATTTTTCTCAGACTCCTCTATTAACTTGACTTCTTGTCTTTTGAAAAAATCATTTTTTATATTACTTAGAATTTTCATATTTTCTCTTACTTTGTTTTAATAGCATATGTCCCTTTCTTTTTCATTGCAACTTTTTGAGCAATCTCAGATTTATCAGGATTAACAATCTCAACTTTTCCTTTCCAACCATCACTTGATTCATTACTTCCACATTCAGGACATTTATCTCCTTCATATATTCTATTACAATTTAAACACGCTTTCTTTGCCATTTTATCTCTCTGTAATTTCTACATCTCCTCCTATATGTGCAAATCTTTGTGCATATTGAATAGCAATTCTAGCTAAAGAACCAGGGTTATATCCAAATCCTTTTTGCTCTCCTCCAGCATTATTGAAACATAAAATATTATATAATCTATCTTTAGGTAATTTACCTAATATTCTTAAATCTACAGAAGATAATCCAATTCCATTAAATTCAAATCTTAAATTAATTCTCTCTGAACTCATTTTTTCTTAGCCTCCTTAGCTTCTTTTTCAGCATACTTAGCAGCTTTCTTATCATCTACTTCTCTTTTCTTTTTATCTTCTTTAATCCACTCTAATTTTCCTAAACCAGGCTGTCTCATTGTCAAACCAATTTTAGGATCATCACCTTTATAACTTATAGCAACAATTCTAGCCATACACTGATCATTTTTCTTTAAACTTCTCTTCCCAGATTTTCCAATTAAAGTTCCAGATTTTGAAAAAGAAACATAATCATCCATTGTCTGAGAAATATGAATCATTCCTTGCATAACTCCCATATTAATAAAAGCACCAAAATTAGCAATCTCAGCAATTGTCCCATAAACTAACTCTTGCAACTCTGGCTTCCAAGTCAACAATTTAAATTTAGAATTATAATAAGCAGCTCCATCTCCAGGAATAATTATTCCCTCTCCAACATCCATAACATCAACTACATCAACAACAAAACCCATCTCATGTCCCATAAAACCCTTATGAGTCTCATTCAATTGCTGTTCAACAGCTTCCTTAGTAGTCAAACCAAACAATTTCGGCTCTACTCTTACATAATCATCAACTTCAATTAAATTAAACATTTTAACTCTAATAAGTAAAATCTAGAGCAAAAATTCATTTTTAAACCTTTTGATGTTTATCTTCAAAAGGCATTATAATTCTTTGAATTTTTCAGTCTTGCTATTACTAGAATTATCATCTTCAATAACATAAAAGTTTATAATAATAAAAAATATATAGTTCTAAGGGCAGATTACGAAACCAGAGAGGGAGAAGTATATGCTAATAACGCAGGAAGATTCACAAGAGATGGCAAGCCTATAGATGCTTGGGGATTTTTAGGAACAGATGCTTATGGAGAAGTTAGAGGAAAATTTCATGATGCTGAAGAAGGACAATTAGTAAATGCTATTAGAGATACAGGAGAGTGGAGAGGACCCCAAGATTTCGGACCAGAACAAAATTGGAAATTTGTATTAGTATTCAAAAATGGAAAAGGAAAAGTTGTTTCTTCAGATCCTCTCAGAAGAATGCCTGATGAAAACTAGAAAACCAAAAGAAGAATAACTACAATATACAAATACTTATTAATCTCAAATAACTAAAATAACTATGGTATCTCAAATAAAAAGAGAACCACCAACTTCTAGAGATTGGCTTAAAAATAATGGGTTTCATTATTCAGCAACTTCTGAAAAAGATGGAAGACTTGTTCAGGCTAGAGGATTATATCTTGGATTTAAAAATGGAAAATTAATAATCTATCAACAAAGAGGAAGTCTTTTTATTCTACTTAATCAACCTAAACAACCTCAAACCCCCCACCCCGAATAATCACAAACCTTACACCTCTCAACTTCATCTTCAACTCTTTATCTAAAGTCGCAACAAAACAACTATTTTTAGAACAATAATCAATAATTCCAGCATCAACATACTTTTTATTCAACTTAATAATCTTCACATTCTTTTTATCAATCAACTGCAAAGCAACACTGCAAACCTCTCTATCTGCATAACTCTTTTCCTTATTCCCCAAAAGTTTTTTTATTTCATCAATAACTTGCTCAGGAATAACAACATCAAAATCCAATCTATCAAACTCTTCAAAAATCTGAATCTTCTTTTTCAAAGCACTCAAAATAAAATTTGTATCTATCAAAACTTCCATGATTTAATTAAGAATTAATATTCTTTAAATCTTTCTAATAATTATCTAATGATAAAGTTTATAATCTCTATATTAACTCTTTAATTATGGCTAGACTAATCAATTTTATTTACATGGCTGGCAGCTGCCCTAGCAATGGTTGTCCAGAATATTTCTTTAATAACCAATCTTCATTTGACACTGAATACGCAAGAGCTGCTTTCTTAAGAGCAATGCAAACAATACAAAGATGTCCTCTATCTAGAACCCAAATACCAAGGGCTTCGCCATTAAGAACAGAAGAGGAAATGGCTAAATTTATAGAATCAGCACAAAGATTAATTCCAGATTGCAGAAATGTTATGATGATCTATTCATGCAAACACGGAGGAATATTATATCAAAGAGCCATTAGAGTTCCAAATGTTCAAAATATAGATGATCTAGCGAAGAAAATCAAAACATCCTTACCAATTGATTTACAAAAGGAGAAAGGCAGAACTATCCAGTCTTATTTTACTACTTAAATAGAAAGGATTTCAGTAACATTAATAAACAATAAAACAATAATAGGATCATGAAAGAGAAGGAAAACATTCTAAAAATTCTAGAAAATACAAAAAAAGCTATCAAAGATTATAATGTTGTAGAGCTGAAAAACCTATCAAATCAAACTATCCACACAGCTTCAATTTATCAAGATACAGACAACATTTCAGTAGCAGTAATTGTTTATGCACTTGGAAAAATAATTCAGAAAAAAGAAACAGAACCAGACAAAAACTGGAACAAAGTAACTTCAAATTTTATTTTATTTATAGAAGGTGCAATCAAAGCTCTAAAACAAGATGATTTAGAAAAATTTCGAAAACAACTTGGTCATCTAAGAAGAGAAATAAACAAATTTTCACCAAATCTAAGAAAACAAATTAAAGAAGTTTTTAGAAAAGCAAGCATAAACAAAGCAAGTAAAATTTACGAACACGGAATAAGTTTAGAACAAACAGCAAAACTTCTAGGTCTATCTATATGGGAAATTTCAGAATACGCAGCTTCAAAATTAGAAACTCCAAAAATCACAGCAACTATCAAACCAAAAGACAGATTAAAAAACGCAATGGAGTTCTTCAGTTGAAATAGAAAGAGGATTAAAAAATGAAGAAAATTTATAATTTTAACCTATCAAAAGGGAGGGCGAGCGATTTCAGGTCAGTGTCGAGCAAGTGCGAGACTTGCAGTCACCAGCGATAAAAAACGACCAACGAGCAATTACGCGAGAGGTATTGGTGGAAGATTAATTTTATTCCATAATAAGGGTGGGAGGGTTGGGTTATTATATGGAGTAAAATTGGCGAGCGTGGTTGGGAGCAGAGTGAGGTCGGAAGTTGGGAGGGTTTTATATAGGTTAAAATCAAAAGAAAAAATGATTAATAACAATAATACTAATAAAAAAGTATTTGGAGGTAAATCAAAATAATAATAATAAATTTTTATTCCATTAAAAGGGAGGGTTTTATTATGGAATAAAAATTTTTCAATAGATCAAAATGAAAATCCTAATATTCGACTCAAGTTCAATAATAACTCTAGTAATGAATGGATTAGAAACAATTTTAAAAGATTTAAAAAAAGAATGTGATTGCAAGTTTATAATTCCTCAAGCAGTTAAACAAGAAATAATTGACAGACCTCTGAAAATCCACAGATATGAACTTGATGCTTTAAAAATTCAAAAATTATTAGATGAAAAAGTTCTAGAACTTCCAGATGCAGTTGGAATAGACTCAAACTTAATTCAACAAAAAACAAAATTAATTCTAGTCAAAGTTAATAACTCTTATTTTTCAGGAAGCGAACCAATAAAATTAATACAAATTGGTGAAGCAGCTGCCCTTGCTCTCTCAGAAATATTAACTAATCAAAACATAAAAAACATGTTATGTGTAGATGAGAGAACAACTAGAATGATGTTTGAAAAACCAGAAAACCTTAGAAAACTTCTTCAAGGAAAACTTCACACAAAAATAAAATTAAAAAAATCAGAAATTCCAAAACTTAATATAAAATTCATAAGATCAACAGAACTAGCATATGTTGCATACAAAAAAGGAATACTCAAATATAGAAATCCTACAAATAATAAAAAACAAATATTAAACGCTCTTCTCTGGGCAACAAAACTCAAAGGTTCTGCTATCTCTCCTGAAGAAATAAAAGAAATTATAAATATTGGATAATGGGCATAAGTACAATAGAACCTAAGAAATAGTAACAAACGTTTATATAACCAAATTTATTTATCTATTTATGGGATGGAAAAAAAAGGAAATTGAAATTCTAAAAAATAATTATCCAAATCTAATTATTTCATTAGAGGAAATCTCCGAAAAAATAAAAAAAACAAAAAGTGCAATACAACATAAAGCTACTAGACTCAAAATAAAAAGGCCAAGAAAAATAGGAATTGATATTTATAAAAGAAAAATTAGACAAAAAAAAGCAAGCAATAAATACTATAAGAAAAATAAAGAAGAAATCTATATTAGAAAAAGAAAAAGATTCCAAAATCTTAAAAGAGAATTAGTAGAGTTATTAGATGGAAAGTGTAAAATATGTGGATATAATAATACAATCCAAGCATTAGAATTCCATCACATTCAGGGGAATAAAGAGAATCATATGACAAGACTAATAAAAGATAATTCAAAACAGAAGGTTTTAAAAGAAATAGAAAAATGTATATTGTTATGTGCAAACTGTCATAGGGAAACACATCACAAGGGTGCGTAGGCTAGTGGTAAACTTACTGGCTCCAGAGATTGCTATTTATAGTAATCGTGGTGATACCAGTGGTCGGGGGTTCGATTCCCTCCGTGCCCATATATGCTATCATTAGATAACATTTAGATATGGAATTGAACCTAGGTTCGACGAGTAACTTCACGAGTTAGAATTAATAAATATCAACGAGCGAGGTTAGGAGCTTCTCTCCGCGCCAATTTTCAATCCTCCGGCTTTGTTTAAAAAGTATTAGCTGTTTAATTTGTTAGATAATTAATATCCAAATTCCGAAGGAATTTCTGGGTGGGTTGGGAGGGATATCTAACAAATTAAAGAAAATTTTAACTTATTAAACAAAATCTAATCTTCATAAAAATCATCTAAATTATCCTCAACAATCTTAATATCATCAACACACCCTAAATCCAACCTCCCATCTTTAACCTCATTAACCTTAACCTTCCCCTCATCAATTAACATAGATATAGCATCAGGCAATTCAAACTCACCTCTTGGAGACACTTCAATTTTATCAATACAAGGATAAATCTCAGAAGTCAACTTCAACATTCCTGCACTTACAAAATTCCCATAAAACTCTTTTGGTTTCTCTTTTATCCCAACAACATTATTTCCTTCCATAATAATAACTCCATACTTTTCAGGATGCTCAACTTTCATTCCACATAAATATGTAAACTCATCATCTTTATCCATAGACTTCAAATCAGAAACACTAAACAAATTATCTCCATAAACAAGAAGAAAATTATCACTTCCTGTAAAATATTTAACATAAGAAACAGCATCAGCAGTCCCTTTCTGCTCTTTTTGTTCAATTAACTGAGCCTCAAAACCATAATTCTCTAAAAACTCAGGAAACTTCTCTTTCTTATAACCAACTAAAATACATATATCATCAAATCCAGATTTTAGCAGATTTTTCATTAAATAATACAAATAAGGTTTTCCCTTAATCTCAACCAAAGCCTTTGGAGTATCATCTGTATACGGCCTTAATCTTGTCCCCTTTCCTGCAGCAAGTATAACAACTTTCATAAAAATATAGAGAAAAAATACATTATAAACATTTTCTATTCAACATAAGGTAACTTAATAGTAGTAACAAATAGAAACCTTTAAATACTTTTAACACTTACATTTATTATCAAAAAGGAGATAAAAAATAATGGCAAATCCAAACATAGCAAACATTAATGTAAATGTTCAAAGAAAAACTTTAAAAATAAATGGAACTAGAATAACTTTAGACTCTAGTTTAGAAAGTGCTTATACAGAACCTACAGATAATAGAGCTTTAATTCTAAAATATCATGGTCAAAGAACTAAAAAAAAAGCAGACAAATTAACAGAAAGAGAAATAGATAAATTACAATCATTAAAAGATACAGGAAAATTAGAAGATCTTGAGGTTTATGCTAGTTTTCCAAGAGAAGGTAGACAATATAGGCCTTATGTAACATTATATGGAGACATGAATGCTTCAATAAGATAATTTCACTCTAAACAAAAACAATTAGAAAACATTTATAAATTAGAATTAACTAATTAATACATGAAAATAAAAAGAGATGAAGATGATAATCATGAAGAGGTAATTACAAAAACAACTATCAAAACTACAAAGAAAAACAAACCAAAAAGAAAAAGAAGAAGTTCTAGAAAAAAAGAAAATAAATCTCAAGAAGAAATAAAAATTAATAAAGACCTAGCTATAAATCTTGTTAAACTAGAAAAAGTTATGACACACTTAGCAGAAAAAACAGATAAACTTACAGACAACATGGCAGAATTATTAGGATTATTTGAAGGTGCAGCTCTAAGTTTTGCAAAAAAACAAAATTCAGGAGAACTTGAAAAAGATAAAGAATTTTTAGATAAACTAAATATATTAGCAGATCAAAATAAAACAATTGCAAAAGGATTAACTTTAATGGAAGAAAAATTAAGAAAAAAATTATTTGGAGAAGACCCAAAACACCAAGAACCACCACAACAATATCAACAACCACAAATGCAATTTCAACAAATGCCAATAATGGCTCCAACATCTCAACCAATGCCAAGTATTGAAATGCCTCCTACATTTCAAAACCAAGCAAATTCTTATCAACCTCCAGCAGGAGCTAAAACACAAGAAATTAATAATCAACAAAATCAACAAAGATTCCCTCCTCAACCACAATAAGAATGGCTCAAAAAATTTCTAAAGAAGGATTATCAGATAAAGAATTATATAGATTGATTTTTCTAAGAATGTTCACAAAAGAAATTATCATGAATGCTTACAAAAAACCAAAAATACCAAATTTTATGGAAGCAAAAGATATTCAACAAGAATTTGCACATAGATATACTGTTCCAACATTAACATCAGCACCTGTTCCACTTTATTATCATAATCCTCAACCAAGATTAGTTCAACAAAGAAATCTTCAAACAAATCCTTTTGCAATATCTCATCCTGAAATGGTAATCATAAATCAACCACAACAAAGAATAAGACAAATGCCAATGCAAATTCAACCTATCCCAACACTTCAATCTCAAGAAACTCCAATGGTTACACCAATGCCAATGGGATTTAATTTAGGAAAAATTCAAAATCTAATATCTGACAGAAACGTCGACATAATTGAATGTAAAGGTCCAGATCAATTTATAATTGTACAAATAAACGCAAGAATGAATGTTACAAATATTAGAATGACAAAACAAGATATCCAAAATGTAGTTAATGCTTTTTCACAAGTCACAAGAATTCCCTTAACACACGGAGTTTTCAAAGCAGCAGTTGGAAACTTAATAATCACAGCTATAATATCTGAAACAGTTGGAACATCTTTTGTTATAACTAAATTATCTCATAAAGGTCTACTCTATCCTGGACATTCTTTTGGTTAATTAAACTAAAAAATAATAAATCAACAACAAAATTGTTTATTCATAAACTACCTATCTTTAAAATTTTCTTCAAATCAAAAAAACGATGCGCCACCACACACTAAAGTGTGTGGTTTGATGGCGCTCGTTTTTAGGATATTCGGGAGGCTCAACCGCACCCTAAAGGGTGCGGTTTTCGCTAAGTCTCCTGACATAATTTATTCCTCAAAGCAAGATAACCTACCATGGAGGTTATTAATCTAAGAATAGATAAGGGGAGAAATATAAAAATCTAACTAAGAAAACCCACCTTGTGCTTCCTACAGACATTTGTCACTAGGCTAAATTAAGATTATTAGTTCATTTCATTCACTGAATATTATAACTCCAAATCCCGCTTCGCTTGAATTTTCCGTAGATAAACCAAATTAATAACATGATTAAATCTTCTTCAATTAATACTTTCTTATAAAATTTGGCCGTGGCGAAGTCTGGACAAATTCCAATATGGATCTTTTTCTTGATTTTGCAAAAAGATCTATTAGAGATTTTATTCCTAAATCTCTTTATTGTTGCGAAGCAAC